>JAAZGT010000250.1 GCA_012511095.1 Alcaligenaceae bacterium | reverse complement strand
GCATATGGCCAGATGATTAATGTTTTATAGCTGGTGGCGAATTTGACAACACGGTTTGCCATCAATGCAAGGATGAGAGCAACAACGAGTCCAATGCTAGCAACCAAACTTGAAAAAATCAGGGTGATACTAAAGGATTGGTAGTACTCGGAATCATTAAATAGGGCAATGTAATTCTCAAAACCAACAAATTGTGCGTCTCCGCCAAATGCGCTTTCAATAAAAAATGATTGCCAGATAGCTTGACCAGCAGGCCAGAAAAAAAAGACTAAAGTAATTAGTAGTTGTGGCGCTAATAGTAGATAAGGAAATGCCTTATGGTTAAAAAAAACGCGTTTTCCCATTGATCGATATTTGAATTGATATATATCCGGTTGCGAGCGGATTGTCGCAGGCAACCGGAGTCTAGCGATGCGTGATGATTACTTATTGCTTTTTTCAAAGCGCTCTAAAAGCTCATTGCTGCGTTTAGTCATATCCGCTAAGGCTTCTTGGGTTGATTTTTTACCCGCAAATAAATTTTCCATTTCACCTTCTTGTACGTCGCGGATTTGTGGTAAGAAACCTAAACGTACACCGCGAGAAGCCGATGTAGTGGCTACATCAAGCTGCTGAAATGGAATATCGGTACCAGGGTTTTTTTCATAAAAGCCAGTGTCTTTAGTGGCTTCATAAGCTGATTTAACCACAGGTACATAACCCGTGTCTTGGTGCCATTTAGCGGCCACGTCGGTACTGGAGATGTAGTGGAAGAACTCAGTAATGCCTTTATAGTTATCTTCTTTTTTATTGTTAAATACCCATAACGAAGCGCCACCGATAACGCTATTTAAAGGCTCTGAAACGATATCGGCATTAAAAGGTAGTGTACCCATACCGAAATCAAATTGCGCATTAGCCTCAAATCCTGCACGTGAACCACTTGATCCTGTAAACATGCCACATTTACCAGAGCTGAATAGGGAGTTTGCCGCATCGCCACGACCAGCGTAGGTAAAGGTGCCTTCTTTAGCCATCTCGCTTAAGAAGTCGAAGTGCTTAACAAAACCCGCTTGGGTTAAATCAATGCGTGCATCTAAACCATCGAAACCATTGTTTTTAGAGGCGTAGGGGATATTATGAAAGGCACCAAAGTTTTCAATTAAAACCCATGCAGGCCAAGCTGTGGTGTAACCACATTCTGCGCCAGCCTCTTTTAACTTGAGAGCCGCAGTGCGAATTTCTTGGTAGGTACGTGGTGCTTTTTCAGTGTCCAAACCAGCTTTAGCAAATAGCTCTTTGTTGTAGTAGAGCACAGGGGTAGAACTGTTAAAAGGCATAGAGGCTAATTTGCCATTAGAATCCGAGTAATAACCAGCGATACCAGGTACAAATTTATCTGAGTCAATCGGGTTGCCCACTTCTTCGCTCATCTCTTGAATTGGCTTAATGGCACCTTTAGAGAAGATCATGGTCGCTGTACCCACTTCAAACACTTGGATAATATCTGGCGCCTGACCTGCGCGGAAAGCGGCAATACCCGCATTCATTGACTCACCATAATTGCCTTTATAAGTAGCAACAACTTTATAATCTGACTGCGTTTTATTAAAACCTTCAACTACTTCATGAACCCTCTCACCTAATGCACCTTCCATTGAGTGCCAAAAAGAAATTTCGGTTGCGGCAGAAGCAGTGCTAGTAATAGCTGCCATCGTAGCTAAAGATAATAATCTAGGTAAAAAGCTCATGTTCAGTCTCTCTAGTTAAGCAATATACGTGTTAAAAGTAGGATAGGTAGTGATACCTGTCTTTGTGGCGCTATCTTAAAGCTTTGGTGTGACAGGATGATGAAAGAGTTTGAAATTTGTTGGACTGAGTTTTTTACAGATGAGGCGCAACGTAGCTAATGTAAATTAAGCCATTAAAGCGTGATTTTGAACTAATTCGTCCGTAAAAATTGCATCACAACCCCAACTGAGTAAGTCAATGGCGCGTTGGTGATCATTTACTGTCCAAGCACACACCTTATAACCGTCGCTGTGAATGCTTTGGATG
>JAAZGT010000249.1 GCA_012511095.1 Alcaligenaceae bacterium | reverse complement strand
GTTTTAATCACGTCAGCATCAACCGCTTCTAAAACAATATCCGGACTTAAACCATGTTGCTCAAACACCTCATCAATGGTGGTTCGGCCAGAAAAAGCACGGTCATAAGTAATGATCGGATACTGTTGGATCTGCTCCAAAGTGATGTTTCGAGCTTCGGTCGTAGTTAATTGACTAAGAGGATGATTATGCTCCATCACCAAAACGTGCTCCCATTCATAACAATCTAGAGTGACTAAGCCGCTTACCGTAGATAAGGTCTCTGTTGCAAAGGCAATATCCACTTCAGCATGCAATAAACGATTAGCTAACTGGGGTGGATCACCCTCACTGAGGCTCACACGCACCTTAGGAAATTTCTTTTTAAACTCCATCAAAATTTTGGGTAAGAAATAACGTGCTTGGGCGTGAGTACACCCAATCATTAAACTACCCTCTTCTTTTTCGGCGAGATCATCACTGAGTCTTTTTAAATTATCGACCTGGCGCATAATGTCATCGATAATCAGACTCACGGCTTTACCTGCTCTAGTTAAGCCTCTAAGACGTTTGCCATGACGTTCAAAAATGGTAATGCCCAGCTCATCTTCTAATTCAATAATGGCCTTAGATACGCCGGGCTGTGAGCTATAAAGCTGTTGCGCCGCTTGAGTGAGATTGAAATTTTGACGAATGGTCTCTCGTACAAAACGGAATTGCTGTAAGTTCATACAAATATAGCTCCACAAATAAATCAGCTCGATTTTGTAAAGCACTATATTAATATGATTTATTCTTATAATAAACCTTAAGCTTATAACTTATAGCAATAAAGATACACCATTAAATTAATTATTTTGAATTAAAGGTGCCTTAGGTTTTTTGACGCGCAACTGACGCCAGAAGAAATAAACACAGACAATGGTCGCTAGTAAATTAAGCCCGACGGTGCCCTCAACAAAGCCCACGGTACCATTACCAATCCAGCTTCGCATTAAGTTTAGTAGGTTCATATAAAGCAAGGCTACTAAACCAGCGATAATCAAATTAATTGAACGGCCCATACGCGGATTAACTGCCCCCAATGGGATAGCTAATAAGGCCAGATTAAGAGCTGCAATAGGAAGGGAAATACGCCACATAATTTGACCATAGCTCTTAGGATCGTGGTCATTAATTAAATCCACCATAGGCCGCGCCTTAAGACGTGATAAGACTGCCTGTCGAATCGCATCCTCGCTACCCGCGCCTGCCCCCTTAAGTTGCATAGTAAAGGAGTCAAAACGAGTCAAACGAAACTCGGTCGACTCATTGCGCATATCGTAGCGATTACCTGGACCTAGGTCGATAAAACGACGACCCTCGTTATCAACTCGGTAATCAGCGTGATCGGCAGTAATGGTACTAGTCCAACCCTCGCCCTCAACCACACGAGCAAAGACCTTGCCTAAACCACTTTCTTGGGACTCGTCAGGCTCAATAAAAAAGACACGGTTACCATGTTGTGTTTCAATAAACTGGCCTGTGGCAATTTTAAAAAAATCAGAACGTTGCTCAAAACGCTGACGATACTCCTCAATCTGCGCATAGGCCCAAGGTGAAACTTGAATCGTTAAGAGACCAATCAGTAGACAAATAGGTAAAGATACGCGGAGTACTGGCCGTAACCATGTCATCAAAGAGATGCCACTACTAAACCAAACGATCATCTCATTTTCTCTATAACTGCGAGAAACGGTCACGAGCACAGCAATAAATAAAGTCACTGTTAGAATAGTAGGTAACGCTGTCACGCTTGAAAAAGCAGCAATACCTAATACTAGGTCAGCACCAATGGTGCCCTCTGCCGCTTGACCTAATAGCCGAACCAAGAGCACACTCAGCCAAACCACCATCAGAGTGGACATAACAACACCTGCGTGACTGCTTATTTCGGCAACTACCGAGCGTTTGAATAGCGACATAAAGATTCTTAAGCGATAATGAATAACACTGTAACGTTAATTATAAGTAAATAAGGATACATAAATGGAATTTAAAGTACACTCAACGAAGTCATTTGAAGAAATCAAAACACAAGCACTCATTATTGGTGTTTATCAAGAGCAAGTACTAGGCGTTGCCGCCAAAGCCATCGATAAGGCGTCTAAAAATGCCATTACCCCATTACTCGAAAAAGAGTTTAAAGCCAGCTTAGGTTCGAGCTTAGTGCTACGTAACCTCGAAGGTGTTGCTGCCGAGCGTATTATCCTTATTGGTCTCGGTAAAAAAGATGATTATAACGCGAAGGCGGTTTTAAAAGCACACGAATCACTCGCTAAGCTTTGCAATAGCTTAAGCTTAGATGAAGCAAGCAATACGCTTTTACTTGAACCAGCTAAAAAGCTCTCAACCATTGAGAGCGCGCGCTTTGCTGCACGCACTTTAGAAAATGCGCAGTACTGCTACACCGCTACCCTAGGTGAGGAAGC
>JAAZGT010000248.1 GCA_012511095.1 Alcaligenaceae bacterium | reverse complement strand
GTTGCGCCCATATCACGCAGGCCCTTTTTGCGTATTTGCAACAAACCCCATGTTTTCGAATCACCACTTTTATAATCATCATAAATATTTGGATAATCAGCCCAGTCGAAAAGGCCTGTGCTCGTCACAGAGCCACCCAAAGCATTCGCATGACCGCAGATAATCTTAGAGAGTGAATTCATCACCAGACCCGCTTTAACGCGCTTCCCTTGCAGTAAATAAGGGCTAGTCATGGTGTTATCGACCACGTACAAGAGGTTTTCTTCTTCGCAAAGGTCACCAATAGCTGCTAAATCTACAATTTGGGTACCTGGATTAGCAATCGTCTCCATAAACACCATACGTGTATTAGGACGAATCGCAGCTTTGACTTGCTCCACATCACGTCCATCGACATGAGTCACTTCAACCCCTAGACGGGCTAAATTAATTAGAAGACTATTCGTATTACCAAAAATAAACTGGCTACTAATAATATGATCACCAGCTTGTAATAAGGTATAGAAAATCGATGTTAAAGCAGCCATACCTGTAGCAAAGGTACAGGTACCATCGCCCCCTTCCATTTGGTTGATGATTCTCTCTAGGCTCGCTGTAGTAGGCGTACCTTGGCGCGCATAAGAAAAGCCGGGACGACCTTGAAACACCGCAACTAAATCATTAGCATCCTCGTAGGTATATTGGCTAGAGGTATAAATTGCCTTGTGGACTGCGCCATTTTCTAAATTTTGACGACGTTCGGCGTGAACCAACTCTGTGGTTAATCCATATTTTTCCATAGTTCTTCTCAGGATTTAATTCAATAATTAAATCCTTTTATTATCAAGTAATTTTAGTAATAAAGAATAATTTGCTTATAACTTTACGCTATAAAGATAGCATTATGAAACCATTACTAGGCTTTGCGCTGACGCACAGTTTCATAAAGACAAATCGCACTGGCGACACTAACATTAAGGCTTTCCACCGAACCCGCCATAGGAATACTCACTAACTCATCGCAAGTTTCTTGGGTTAGACGACGCATACCCTCACCCTCTGCACCCATTACCCAAGCCATCGATCGCTTGCCATCGATAGAGTGTAAATCACCCTCTGCCTGATCCGATGTGCCCACCAACCAAACGTCACGTTGACGTAAAGCACGCATAGTACGCGCTAAATTAGTAACAGTAATATAAGGCACCGTCTCAGCTGCACCACAGGCAACACGTCTAACTGTTGCATTTATGCCAACCGCTCGGTCTTTAGGGGCAATGACTGCGTGTACCCCCGCTGCATCAGCAGTACGTAGACATGCACCTAGGTTATGCGGGTCTGTCACGCCGTCTAGAATCAATAATAAGGCTGGCCCCTCTATTACATCCAAGACCTCATCAACAGTGACAGCTAGCGGCGTGTGAGCCGCTAAGGCGACCACCCCTTGGTGTCGCATACCACCAGAAAGTTCATCTAAGCGCTCACTCGCCACGGGATTTAAATTAACACCTGCTGACTGCGCACGATCCACTAACTGTTGCATGCGTTTATCACGGCGTTTTTGATCAAAATAAACTTGTTTAATTGATTCTGGATGATGACGTAAGCGGGCTTGCACAGCATGGAAGCCCGCTAAGATTTGTTTTTCACTCATGTGTTTTAATTTTAAAGCTCTTATATTATTTAAACAAAGACAAGTTTTAACGTGATTTACGACCAGTTTTTTTACCACGACTAGCTGCCGCCTTTTTTCTTGCAGCTTGACGTTGAGCTGCACGACGTTGTTTAGCCGTCATACCGCGTAAGGCTTCAGGTTTAGGTTTGGCCGCTTTTTTATAACGTCTAGCAGGTGGCTCTTCGCCACCTCGTTGGATCTCACGTTGTACCGCATCATAGCTAAGCGGATTTTCTACCAACGCAAAGTCAATGCGTCGCGCCTCTAAGTCAACCCGAGTAATCTGAACATGAACCTCATCAGTTAAGCGGTAACGTTTACCAGTACGCTCTCCACGTAATTCGTGCATGGC
>JAAZGT010000247.1 GCA_012511095.1 Alcaligenaceae bacterium | reverse complement strand
CGTCTTGCATTTGCTCGGTCGATAAATTTAATAAACGACCCACCGTAGCCGCAGCGGCGATAGTACCCGCCGTGGCGGTGGTGTGGAAAATTTTGTAATGACTTCGACCCAAGAACTCACCCACACGAATACCAACTTCATAACCCACCACACAGGCAGTCAATAGCGCTTTGCCATTAACATCTAGGTCTTGAGCCATCGCTAAGGCAGGTGGAAAGACAACGCAAGCGGGGTGAAACACCGAGCTATTATGTAAATCATCTTGCTCTACCATATGGGCTGCGGCGGCATTGACCATGGCTGCGAAGTAGGGGCTGGTCTTTGCTCCACTCGGAATTAATTGAGCGCGACCATCGCTAGGGCCTTGCTCCTTAGCAAAGGCAGCGATTTTTTGTACTGGAGGTTCAGTAGAACCCGCATACATAGAACCTAGGGTATCAAGTAATAAATCCTCACAGCGACGAATCACCTCAGTTGGAATATCATCAAACTGTAGATTGGAGGCAAATTCGGCAATCACATGACTAGATGTACTCATGACAACCTCTTAGTAAGAACGAGGTAAGCCCAAGATGTGCTCAGCCACATAAGAGTAAATTAAGTTAGTCGATATCGGTGCAACTTGATATAAACGCGTCTCACGGAATTTGCGCTCTACATCGTATTCATTAGCGAAACCGAAACCGCCGTGGAACTGCAAGCAGGCATTCGCCGCCTCCCATGAGGCATCAGCTGCAAGCAATTTAGCCATATTGGCTTGGGCACCACAGGGTTTGTGTTCGTCAAATAAACGTGCCGCTTCATAGCGCATGAGACTTGCGGCTTCAATATTAATAAAGGCTTTGGCAATCGGGAATTGAACACCTTGGTTCTGACCGATAGGGCGACCGAAAACGACACGCTCTTTAACGTACTCAGTGACTTTGTCGATAAACCAGTAACCATCACCAATACATTCGGCAGCAATCAAGGTACGCTCTGCATTTAGACCATCAAGAATATAGCGGAAGCCCTTGCCCTCTTCGCCGATTAGATTTTCTTCCGGAATTTCGAGATTATCGAAGAAAAGCTCATTGGTTTCGTGATTAACCATATTGGGAATTGGCTGTACCGTCATGCCGTTAGCCATGGCATCTTTAATATCGACGATAAAAATAGACATGCCATCGGCTTTGCGTTGTACTTCTTCTAATGGCGTGGTACGCGCTAATAAGATCATCAAATCGGAATTCATCACACGAGAAATCCATACCTTTTGACCATTAACCACATAGCGACCGTCTTTTTTAACGGCAGTGGTTTTTAATTTTGTGGTGTCAGTACCTGTCGTTGGCTCAGTAACGGCCATGGATTGTAGACGTAATTCACCACTGGCAATTTTTGGCAGATACAATTGCTTTTGCTCTTCGGAGCCGTGACGTAGCAGGGTGCCCATATTGTACATTTGACCGTGACAGACTCCGGAATTACCCCCGTTGCGGTTAATTTCCTCCATAATAACTGAAGCTTCAGTCAAACTGAGACCAGAGCCGCCGTATTCCTCTGGGATAAGCGCTGCTAACCACCCAGCGTCAGTTAGGGCTTTTACAAACTCGGTAGGGTAACCACGTTCTTCGTCAATTTTGCGAAAGTATTCGGCAGGGAACTCGTTACATAAATCACGAATGGCATCGCGAATATCTTGGTATTTATCGTCAGTTCTAATCATGTCGTTCTAATCTCAAAATGCCTGTGTTAAAAATGCTATTAAGACCACTATGCCCTATCTCTATTAAATAGGCTATTGCCAATTCATAAAGTTTGTCTTTAATAAAATAAAAGGAAGAAATTTCATGTCAATGCATTTTGATTTAACCGATATGCGGCTGATGTTAAATGTTGCCGAGGTCAAGAGCCTAACCAAGGCGGCGGAGCGTACTTTTTTATCGCTACCAGCCGCTAGTCATCGGATTAAAAATCTAGAAAATAGCATTGGTACGGAGTTGCTTTATCGAAGTAGTCAGGGCGTTACTCTCACACCAGCTGGTGAGGTGTTTGTTGAGCATGCCAAACGCGTGTCACAGCAATTACAGTATTTGCGTGGCGATATGAAGGAGTACGCTGAGGGTATTCGTGGCAAAATCAGAGTCTATGCTAACACTACGGCAATGAGTGAGTTTATGCCTGAGATTTTGGGGCGTTACTTGGCCTTGCAACCAGATGTCAGTGTTGAGTTGCGTGAGCGTTTAAGTAGTGATGTTGTGCAAGCGGTTGCCGATGGCCATGCCGATATTGGGATTGTTGCTGGGCTGGATGACGCCGTTCTAAAGAGTAGTAATTTACAGTATTTGCCATATCGCGTTAATAAACTAAGTTTTGTGGCACATCCTTCGCATCCCTTCAGTCAAGAGAAGTCGATTAGTTTTAGCGATACTTTAGATGAAAGTTATGTCTGTCTTTCTGAGTGGAGCGCTATTCATAGCTTCTTACGAAAAGCCGCTGCCAATCTTGGGCGTACCTTAAAGTATCGAGTCGAAGTCAGTAGTTTTGAGGCGGTTTGTCGAATGGTGGCAGCTAAAGTCGGGGTGAGTATTATCCCTGCCACAGCGATTGAGCGCTATGCTCAAACGATGGATTTAGTACAAATACCTTTAGACGATGTATGGGCAGATAGGCAATTACAGGTGTGCCTGCGCCCTAATGAGGAATTGCCGAGTTTTGCTAAACCCTTATTGGATTTATTACTCGAAGATGCAGAGTTAAGTATTAGATAGATGCACTTTCAAACTAATAAAGACGGTGTTGAGTTAAGAGCAATTCACTAATTTGGCGCTATAAGGCATGATAGTTCTCAAGTATCAACGATATATTTAAAAGGTCATAAGTTATGAGTGCAAACAACAATCTACAAGACTGGGTAGGACGACAACAAAAAGCGACTGATTTTATCAGCGCTACCCACGCAAAAAAAATTGCCTATAGCGTCAATGCACCAATGCCTGTTGATGGCGAAAACTTACCG
>JAAZGT010000246.1 GCA_012511095.1 Alcaligenaceae bacterium | reverse complement strand
TGGACTATGCCAATACGGAATTGGCGCTCGGCTTTAAATCGGTTTAGTATAGAGTTTGGTGAACGAGTTACCGCTCACCTGTAGTAGTAAAGAAAATGGCATTTACACAAAAATATCTACAGGCTCGAAAGGAAAGCTTGGTTGTAGGTAGGATTTCGAGTTTTATCAACCCTTCAGATGTGGCGTCGACGCTTAAATCTACGCCACATCTGATTCAACTTAAAAATAACAACAAAATGAATATGACCTACTTTCCTTGTAGCCACTGCAAAGCTATCGAACGGTCTAAAAAATCGAAACTATGGCGAGATTCCGTATCTAATAAACATTCTGCGCAAGCTGTATTACAGTATTCGCATTTAAGCTGCTCTTCCATCTCTCTTAACAGCTTATCTATATGTATCAAAGCACTAGATGCGAAACCAGCCCCGCCACTAATTTGATCATATAACTGCAAGATTAATATTGCTTTACCCTCCAGCCGTAAAGGACGATATGCATAGCCGAGCTCACTAGGTGATATACCAAGTAATTTAGCTAAAGCATACTTCAAAGCTATGGCTAAAGTGATCGCGATCGTCCGATTTCGGTCGCTTTTATCGTCAAGTAGGTACTCACCAGTGATAGGGTTAATTAATGTTAATTCAAATACATCTGTAGAAGCTTCAGCTCCGAGCATAACATTAGGCATTATGCTTGCAGAACCTTGACAAAATCCTCGCTTACCACTCGTATCTCTATCCTCAGGACTGATACGAGGAGAGTAATGCATCTTATCAGGTCGAAGATTTGAAGGATACTCTCCTGTTGCTAACATAGATTCTGCTCGACCACAAGTTAGACAAAGAGCATAGCCTTGCCTATATTCACCGGAAGTATAATGAAACACTCGTCCGTTAGAGCTAACTGCTGCCAAACCTTTCATGACACTAGAAATAGGAAGTAATTTTTCACTACTGAAAACCCAAGGGTTTTCTATAGGTATAAATTGCTGTCGTTCCACATTGTTGGTAGGTTTAGCATATGAGTCTGTCACAAATCCTGAAGGTTGAATAACCTTTTTAATATTTTCAGCTCGTATTTCGTTCTCACATTGAGTACAAAACTGTTTGCTAAGTTTAGTAATTCCTGTTTCATAACCAATCTGACCACAGTAATCACATCGCCATGCCACATCTAATTTTTGAGCCTCTACAGAATCACCGCTTAAGTTGTGCCAATGCATCGAAATGCCTGCAGATTTAAATACACGTCCATCTAATACAATATCAGCACCAGGCGCGTACTCACGCAAAGCAATAGCTAAGTTTCTAGACGGCAACCCTTTATATCGCGTTATATTATCATCACGATCTTCACTTTTATATTTCCCTTTCTTTGATATAAGATAATCTTCATTGGTATAATTATCAAAAGTCACAACATCAGTAGGAAATCCATAACCAGGCAAAAAAGTGCGAGCTGCTAAGTCTCTTAATAAATATTCGTTGCAATGGCGTTTTTTTTCTATTTGTATTCTACGTATATAAGGACTATTCGCAAGCGCTTTGGACTCTTCTGAAACAAAAAAATGATAATTATTTAACCAGTTTTCTTGTAACTTTCCTAATTGATTTTTTGTGTTGAGCCGAAGCTGAATCGAATCTTTACCTTCTAACCCTGTGCCTTTGACTAGGTCTCTTAAAGACACATCTATAGTTAAAACTGGTGTAACAAGCCACTCTAAAAACTGGTCACACACTGACGTATGTTCGTCTGTAAGATAGAACCACTGAGTATTCAGCAACGTTCTATCTTTGGTTTCTTGCAAGAAAACATTACATAAAAAATGCGCAAGCAAGAATGAATTAATGTGTCGTTGGACAAGACGTTCAGATTTAAGAGTTACCGCTGGTGCTGGTATATGTGTTTCAAATGGCCAATTAGGATTCTCAAACACCTGTAAATCATGTGGGTTTCCTTTACAAAGTGTATAGGCTATCGCTCTAGATTCATTTCCTCTACCAGCTCGGCCTGCTCGTTGTAAATAATTAGCAGGATGAGGAGGTACATTATTCATAACCACTGCGCTAATCCCGCCTATATCTACCCCCATTTCCATAGTGGTAGAACAATTTAGGACATTAATTTTGCCCTTTTTAAACTCTTCTTCATAACTATTTAAGCGTTCTGAAGATTGTTGTGCTGAATGCTCAGCGATACGATAATAAAAACCACCTTCTACCGCTCTATCATTTATATCTGTCCATAAGTTTTGAGCACGTAAGGTCTGAATTTCTAGGTTTTCAGCCACTAAGTTTCGAATATGTTTAATTCCGTCATCATAGTCTAAGTGAGAACGTAGGAACTGGTTTAAACGTGGCAACCTTACTGACTTAACTTGCCATTGAGCACGCTGGCACGCACTTAATGTAGAAAAATCAATTCGAGAAGGTAAATAGGGTGTATATCCCCTAAAAGTCGTGTCTAAAATACGATTAGTGATGGGACATACATACCCTGCCTCTAAAAAAGAAAAAGCTAGCTCATCACGACTCAAATAATGCTGGTTACCATCGCTTCTGAATACATTAGTAGAAAGCTCAGTCCAAGCTTGTCTTAACCACGCATTGACTAAATCAATACTTGATTTAATATCAGGATTCAAATTAGAGCCCAATAAAAGCAATTTAACCAAACGTTGATTAAAATTCTTACCGTAAATTTGTGGCCAACGTTTAACTCTGAGTTCGTTTTTTTCTTTAGAATTTGGAGCTCGTAAGGTTTTAGCAGAAAAACGACTGCCTATCCATTCTCCCCAGCTTTTATCCACATATATAAATGTATTTTCACGTACATAGAAGTCTAATGAAACTTTCAAAAAATTCAGCCAATCATCAAAATCTAAGTCATGTTGTTCCCAATACTCAGGTAAAGTCTTAACCTTTTTTAAACTTGGATAACAGACTTGAACTAAACCCTGTGTTTCAAGGCTATTTTGATATTTTGGTCTACGCATAAACTCTCTAAAAAGCAACATTTCAGCTATTTTAAAAGAGCCATCATTATCTGAAAATATGGCAGGTTTTTGATATTTATTATTGTTTAATATATTTATGGATATATCATTTTTTTCCTCTAGTTCTCGCACCATTTCATGCCATGTTAACACCAAGGGTTTATATGCTGCTACATGGCCTTCTTTAGTGTGAATCATTGCAAAGATTTTTTCTGCTTTTTCACGCTCTTCATTTGCCATTGAGGTTAATCCTGCTTGTTGAAGCTCCTCTGCTTGTTTTTTTGCTCTTTCTGCTATTTCTAAAAGAGATTTTGTACTTACCTCTTCATTGAGCTCATCTGCAGATACATTTTTCTGTTCAGCATTTGCTAATATTTCTACTACTAAACCTCTTAATCTATTGCGTTCAGCCTCCTGTTGCATACGCACAGCTAAGCGTGCTGTACCTTGTCTACTATCAGTAAATGTAATGAGACGTCGACCCCGACCAACTAAGGACTGTGGACCGTAATCTCTACTTGTTCCATCTTCAGCAGTATAGTCAGGACAATGTTCAAGTATAGTGGGCACGGCGTTAGCAATAAAAAAAGGAACTCCTAATAAAGCACGTCTAAAGGGATTTCCTGAACGACCACCTGTCGAACCACAGAAAATATTTGCACAGGCAAGTTCATGGTTATTAATGCCTAAAACAACTGGTTTTCCTTGTTCAACATAAAATCCACCACTGACACTATCAAAATGAACTTCTGTATATTCCTCGTTTCTATATTTAGACAGTACCACTAAGCGTTTAAAATAATCTGAAATTTTATGCTCATTGTTTTCAAGTAGCGTAATATTTTCCTCATCGTCTTCATAATCTTCTACTATAGTCTCACTAAGTAAGGAAAACTCATCTTCTGTTACATTCTCCCACTGCTTTAAATAACCGCCGTGATCCATTCCTAATAAATGTGGTTCGTTACAGTCTTCACAAAAGGCAAGTTCTAAAACTGGACTGCCGCAGATACAATGACTTCTTTTATGAGCGTATACATACCCATAGGGCCAAGTTTCAGATAAGACGCTTTGTTTTTTAGCCGTACAATTTGGATTAAAACAAGACCATAATCCTTGCACAGTTCGTTGAAACAAGTGAGCTCTTAAGCGTAAAAAAGCTGGTTCTTCTTTGTTTGGTTGCGTATGTGTACAAATATCTAACCAACGTAAAATCTCATCTTGCGATAAATTGATGTGGGTACGTTTACTAAACTCATCACGCAATTCATTAAGATTAATAGGCGCAGTTCGATGAGGTTCAACTATTATTTCTCTTAAGGTCATTGCTGTTAAAGAACCTGTTAATAATTCATAACGTTTCGCACTAATTACAGATGCATTATTATCTTGTTTCAAGTCACGCTCTAAGTCAGCAAGTGATACCTTATTATCTCCGACTCTTGTAATTGAAGGCACAACTCGTTTACCTCCAATTACTTCTATTTGAGTGATTGGAACACCCGACAAATCTGCTAAAAACTGTTTCAATTCTGCTGCAGCTTCAGATCCAGCAATAGTGGCTGAGGTGGCTACAAAACGCACTTCATTAGGATTAACACCAAAAGCATGCATAACACGTCTTAACTGCATAGCTAATTCCGCCGCTTGTGAGCCCACATAAGTATGTGCCTCATCCAATACAATCCAACGTAATGATTTTTGTTTTTTAGATTGCTGAATTATTGGTGAGTCAGCTTGTCTGACTATCATGTACTCCAACATAGTACCGTTAGTAACCAAGATAGGTGCAGGTTTTTCACGCATACGCTCTCGTGACAAAACCTGATTAGGTTTTTGTTGTTGCACAGATCTGACCGAAGCATGAAATTGTTCGGTATTTCCATTATATAAACAATAGCGTATACCTTCTCCAAAGCTTTTTGTCCATGCGTTTAAGCGTTCTTGTTGAGAATTAATTAACGCATTTAATGGATATAAGAATAAAGCCCTAACACCTACTAAGGGCTGATGGCCTTCTCTCACATACTCTCGATACAAATCCTCTAACACAGGCACCATAAAACACTCTGTTTTACCCGAGCCTGTACCACTAGTTACGACAATAGATTTTTTATTATTTAATAATGCCTCCCAACTTTCTAATTGATGTTTAAAAGGAAACCATTCAGCATTAAACCTATAATTACCATTATCCTTGCTATCGAGTGCATTAGTCAGTGTTTTACTCAATAACCCCTGCCCTACTAAATCATGCATACGTATAGGAGCAACTTCCCAGCCAAACATTTGTTCAAAAACAGGAGTCGCTAAGAAAGAACCTTCTTGACCGCAGTCTGAGTTAAAAAGTGTTTTTAAATGTTCTCTTAAAGTCGGTTCAGTCACTCCTAATATACTTAAAGTTGCTTCTGTAGATCGATTAAGGGATTGTTTTATTAATGAAGAGAAATAATGTGTCATATGATTTTTTTATTAAACCTCTAAATAACTCAGTAACGCGTATTGATACACAGCATTAAACCAATCAGTGTCAAAATCCCTAACCTGACGCAAGTAAAAGATCAATTCAGAATCACTGTTAAAAATTAAGTTAGGATCAACTTTTTCCGCCGCCACTGCGGCTGCAAATATAGGTAAATACACGACCAAATTGCGATAATCTATTTCTGTATCGATAAAATAAATATTTTCTTGGGTTTTAACCCATTTTTTTAATTCAAACCCAGCAAAACTTGGCCAAGATTCTTCATCACTACGCTGAGTTAATAATGATTGGTACCAACTTGGCATAATTTGATCGATGAACTGTCTAGCCGCACGAGTTTTCTTATCAATCCTTTGAAATTTTAACCAAGTTAAAACATCACCACTGTATATGGGCACAGCATCCGATAAGCGGTTATAAAGTTTTTCTTTTAGTTTGGGTAACATTTCTACAGGTAAACCTTCAATTTGTAAATAATCAAAAAAATCCTGTTCAGCGTATAAAAATTGACGTATAGGAAATAATTCCCATGCAAAAGGGAATCTGGATGCTAAACGCCTAATCAAAATCTCATTCATTTCAAACTTAAATAAAGCCATAGCTATAGCACGCTGATTTTGCATTAAAGCAAGCCAAGCCTCAAATGTTGCTAAAGGCAAATAACCATAATTCTCATATATGGTTTTAATATAGTGCCATCCTTTATGTCCAGCTTGTTGACTCATTTTGGTAATAACACTATCAAATGTTGTAGGTCTTACCGCGGGATCAAAATAACGCGCTGCCCAACGAATATTATTTTTTACTGTGTCTAAATCGGCTTCTGTACCATTACTTTCTTTGTTTTCTAAACATAACAACTCTGGTCTAAAACTTACCTGACTATCCTCCGTAGGTACAATCAACCATATCTTATCTAAATCTAAATCTAAATCTAAAGGTAAAGCATACTCCCCAATTTCTACCCCTTGACTAGTATAAGGCGTGAGTACAATAGGTCTTTTTTCTGGAGATGTTAAAGAAATTAAACTAGGTTTAGGATAGTTTGTACGAACATAGTCTTTATCAACAAAACTTACTAACCAACGATTTTTGTCTAACGTAAGATCTACAGCATATCGACTAATACGACAAACCAACTGATTATTAACCGTTAGCTCTACATATCGATCTATGCCACGTTGTAAGGATAAAAAATGTTCTATTTGATCCTTAAGCATAAATAAACTAATTTCTACAGGTTGCTGTTCAACCAAAACACTCCAGTGTTCATGTATATTCAAACGCTCTCCTCCTTTTAAGCTAAGGTCTAACTCATACCTTGTTGAGCTACTACCCAAACGTCCAAATAAATATAACCTAGCCCCTAATAGTTCATTAATTGAAAGCTCTCTAGGAAGCTTACTCCCTTCTGCATTAAAGGCTAAAAAACCACTAGCAGGAAATGGAAGAGTTAAAATAACAGGGTCTGCAACACCATACTGAATACTCAACTGAAAACTGGAAGGAGGCTGCTCAGGAGCACGCACAGCCATATGCACTCCTATGTAGTTAGGATAATTTTCATCATAGACAAAATAATTTTCTATACTAGATTCTATAATTTCGTAATGTCCCTCTTGCTCAGTTTGTATCCAAACAATTCCTTCATTTGGTGTATTCCCACTTTCTAGCTCTAAATGAAAATCAGCGGGTAGTATTCCGACTTTTCTTCTAAAGAGTGCTACACCATTTTCAGATCGCACTACCACATGGTGAACACCGTAATTTTGAAAATGAGAAGCTGATTCATACTTTTGCCCTGATATAATTAATTTCAAATCCAAACTACCAGTATCTTCTTCCCTTAAGGATTCTTGAATAGAAGGTCTAGGAAAACCCAAATATACAGTACTGGGCTTCGTAGGCCAGGCTAACTCTTTGCCCGTCAAAACGATATTATTGACTATATGTGCATGCGAATTTAAACTAATTTTAAAATCTTCCTCGTTTCTAATCCTAAGCAGAGTTTCTTCTTGTATATCTAATACAGAACATTGATGTATTATCAAATTACTAGGCATATACATACCTTTTTCTACGATTATTTCTGCTTTTAAAGGAACCCACAAACGTAAAGTTTCTGCTTTAATAGTGAAGGTTGCTTGTCCTACTAATGCATAATCACCATCTTCGTTCGGAACAAATCCTAATGGCACTGAACCTACATCAATAAAAGAATTAGGTATAGTTTGACTAGCTATTTCGGCTCCATGGAATAGTAAACATAGACGCAAATCACGCTGGGGCGTTTGTCTTTTTACGATAGCATCGTAAACATTATTTCTTATTCTTAAGCCCTGCTCACTAAAATGGGTATAACATGGCCCCAAGCTCAATAGCAATGTGTCACCTTCAAATACAGCAAGCTCTAAACGAGATGATACTGTGTGCTTGTGTTTTTCAAAATAAATATCTTTAGGTAAAGAAAGAGATGTATGAAGGTATTCTGGTGTATTTTTATAATAAAAATGTCGACACTTTAAGACACCAGGGCTTAAAGTACTTATTTTGACTTCTGTAGAGGCAGAAATTAATAACGAGTTAATAAAGTCTCGACCTATTTGGGTATCTAATGGAATAGGAAAGCCCTCACGCCAATTAGGTTTTAATTTATCTAACTCATCAGCAGGATTTTTTTTATCACTTAACTCATACAAATCGATTAATGAAACAAGCTCATCAGTCATATGAGCCAAAAAACTTTGTGAAGCTTCAACCTGAAATGCTTGTGGAAGACCAATCTGTTGTGCTACATCCGTTACAAGTTTTTTTATGGAATAACCAATATTACGGTATCGTTTATGAAGTTTTAAAACCTTAACGAAAAAATCCTGAAATTTGCTATCTTTTCCTTGCAAGCATTGAAAAGGTAACCCTCCTTCAATAAATACAGATCCTAAAAGGTTTCGTCTATCTGATTCATATGTGCTAATTTCACGTTGCCAATACCCCTTTAGACCAGAGACGATCATATCAGCGCGTATATTAGCTTCTACATGAGCCCCAAGTTCTCTCCAGATAGCATCCCAGCTCCAACCATATTCGGGTTTATATTCTCTTCGATACCACTCTGCACAAAAAAGAACAAAGCAAGCAGAAAAATCTCTATTCTGAATCGGATGCTTTTGAGAAAGATAAGAAATTAAAATTATTTTTAATGATTGATATTCTTCATAAGTGATTTGATACTTGTATAAAGATCGACCATCAGGTTTTGTGATCCCTCTATTGCGAAGAAACTTTACTAACCATTGAAATACAACCTTAATCCCATTTTTCACGTCTGAACTCATAGTATTAAACCTACACTATTGTTAACACTGCCTCAATATAGAATCAGCTTTTAAATTTGTAGTTCTTATTATTTTAAATTTTAAATTTTGACATGATAAGTATAGAACATTCAGCGATTAGCTTTATTAGCTTGTCAACGGCAATTGAATTTTGACCCCTTGGAGGTGCGAACAAAAACTTGGACTACTTTCATCAGGTAGTACATGTATACACATCAAGAGATGCTAAAAGCAGTTAAGCTTTATATTAAATTAGATAAACGAATTGCTTAACGATCCAAACTCTGGGTTATCCAACAAAGAACACACTACGCAGTTGGTATAAAAACTATCTGCTATCTGGCGACTTACCGTATGGTTATCACTGAAATCCGTATTCCAGCAGGTAGAGTGTATTTATCTGTCTTAGTCAACTGTTATGATGGTTTAATTACCAGCTGATCGTTAGGCATTCGTCCTAATGCAACGTTAGTTAATTCGATGATAAAGACGGCCATTGGTACACTTAATGCGAAAGAAAAGCCAATAATACACAGCGATCGTGGCGCACATTATCGTAGGCCTGACTGGATAGATATCGTCAATCAGGCGAGTCTTATCCGCTCGATGTCACGTAAAAGCTGTTCGCCAGACAATGCGGCTTGTAAAGGTTTTTTGGCCGATTTAAGAATGAGTTTTTATACCATCGTGATAGGCAACATATTTCAATACCTGAAATTATCGAGCAAGTTGATACCTACATTCACTGGTACAATGAAGAACGAATTAAAAAACCTTTAGGCTATAGAAGTCCCATCAAATATCGTCAAGATATGGAGTACGTCGTGTAATCAACCAGTCTAAGAAAACGTCCGCACCTCCTGTTTCAAAACCTGCCTAAACAAGTTATGGAAAATGTTTTAGAAGCTTGAACCAAAAACACACTTGGGCTATCTCGAATACAACTTGAATCTCAACTATTCTTAAACAAAAAATGGTTTTAGCTTGCTAAGCACGAAAAGCTATTAAGTTTTGTCAAAACAAACTTAAGTAGCCGTCACCCACTTTTAAGTAATTAATTATTGAGATGATGCTTAATCAATTACAACATCATTTGGCATTAAATATTTAAACTCTCTTTACTTTACTTAAGATTACGTAGTGCCCGTTGACAAATACGACGAGTAGCGTCAACCGGTTCACCCTGCAACCATTGTCCGCAAAGATTACGGACCCAGTCG
Organism: Alcaligenaceae bacterium; assembly: GCA_012511095.1. Taxonomy (GTDB): domain Bacteria; phylum Pseudomonadota; class Gammaproteobacteria; order Burkholderiales; family Burkholderiaceae_B; genus Oligella. The sequence goes on along the minus strand of JAAZGT010000246.1, from coordinate 196 downwards.
GGTTTATCCTTAGCTGCATCATTCAGCCAATTGGCTACTGAATCTTGTACGTAAGGAGATGGGTCCGCATATAACGCAGACAGAATTGGTAGCGCTTTCTCTGGTTCGCGTTTTAACTCGACAATATGACTGCACCAAACACCCCGTGGACGCAATGCTTCACTAGCAAAGCGGCGTAAATTAGCTGAGGACTCAG
>JAAZGT010000245.1 GCA_012511095.1 Alcaligenaceae bacterium | reverse complement strand
CGCCAGCACGTTTTGTGCCAGAAACCAATTCGGCAATGGATATTCTAGAGTCGTTTGAGGAGTATCGCACCGAAATGCTCATTGTGATCAATGAGTACGGCGAAGTTGAGGGTTTAGTGACCCTACGCGATGTGCTGATGGTGTTGGTGGGATATAGAATTCCTGTTAACGATGCCGGTGAGTCTGAAATTGTTCGCCGTAAGGATGGTTCTTGGTTAATTGGTGGCGGTATTACTCTAGACCGCTTTAATGAGCATTTCCAAGTTGAGCTTGATTTCCCAGAGCACGAAGATAATTATCACACCCTGGCAGGTTTTATCTTGCACCAACTAGATCGTATCCCTAAAGAGGCAGATAGTCTTGAGTGGGAGGGTTTTTATTTTGAGGTGGTCGATATGGATAAGTACCGTATTGACCGTTTATTGGTTCAAGCGCCTGATTTTAATGAGCCCGAATCCAAGCCAACTACCGAAAAGGCTGAATAAGTTAGTTCAGCCTCTTTGAGGTCTTAAGATGGGTCAAGCGTGTGTGTGACCCATCAAACTCTTCAAAAATAGCGTTTGAGCAGCTTTAAAGGCTTGTCTAAGCGCTATATTTCTTCAAGCGTCTCTAAGGCGACTAAATCGTTAATCAGCACACTACGGTACTGCAGCTCAATTAGACCTGCTTCGGCCAGCTTTTTTAAGGCGCCGTTGGTACGTTGCCTAGAAACACGAGCTAAATAGCCAATCTCTTCTTGAGTAATATTTAATTGTCGATTGTAATTATCATCGGCATAATTTGGCATGCGTACTAACTCGGCAATGCAACGAGCGACCCGAATATCGGCATTAAATAAGCGATCGGACTCGATACGACCAATAAATTGACCCATGCGGTGATTAAATTGGTCAAGTAAAAAACGGTTAAAGGCAATGCTATTGTCAAGTAGCCAATGGAATGTCTCGATGGGCATTTTGGCAATCACACTATCGCGTAAAGTCACCAAATCATAACGGCGTAATTCGGCCTTTAATAACGCGCCTTCACCGACCCAGCCGCCTGGCGGTACGCCAGTTAGAGCAGCTAGCTTACCATCTGCGGTACCCACAGAAATCCTTACTAAGCCCTCAATCACGCCAATCCAGTGGCGCGAAGGATCACCTTTTCGAACTACAAAAGCACCGGCCGGATAATGTTGCAACAGGGTCTCATCGATAACATGTTGTTGCTGCTCTTCGGTCAAGATTGTGAACCAAGGCGTACTGGCTAAACGGCTTCTAAGCATAAGTACTTTCCCTAAAAACTACCCAAATGTCATTAATAAAACATTTAGATTACAATTTTAAGCATATATTTTCAACACAAAGGGAAAAAAGTAATTTTTAAACTTTTTCGTAATTACAAATTTTTATAAAAATTACAAATAAGAACCATATTAAGGAGACAATTAGATATGGTCACTCAGCAAAACACGGCAAATACTTTTGCCAAGTTGCTTTTAAAGCACGCCAAAGAGCGTCCTACGCAAGCGGCGATGCGCGAAAAAGACTTGGGTATTTGGCAGACAATTACATGGGCGGAGATGGCCGAGGAGGTTAAAAACCTTGCTCACGGCTTCATGACCTTAGGGGTGCAAAAAGGTCAGCACGTTGCAATTGTCGGCGAAAATCGTCCACGTCTTTACATGAGCATGATGGCTGCCCAAAGCTTGGGTGCTATTCCAGTGCCGATGTATCAAGACGCGGTGGCGCAAGAGATGGTTTATGTACTTAAAGACGCAGAGGTCTCTGTTGTGGTCGTAGAAGACCAAGAACAGGCTGACAAGATGCTCGAGGTGCATGACCAACTTCCAAATTTGCGCCACGTCATTTATGACGATCCACGCGGTATGCGTAATTACAATGAAGATTTATTGATGGATTACGCCGATTTAATCGAGCAGGGTAAAGCACATTGCCAGAAAAATCCAGATCTATATATGCAAAATGTAGAATCATTACGTGCAGATGAACCTGCAGCAATGTTCTATACCTCGGGTACCACAGGCAATCCTAAGGGTGTAGTTTTAACTCACCACGCCTTAATTGACCGTGCCGAGGTGATTCAACGCCTTGAGAACCTAACTGACAAAGAAGATGTTTTAGCCTACTTACCACCAGCATGGATTGGTCAAAACATGTTCTCTTATACCCAGTTCTTAACCACAGGCTTTACGGTTAATCACCCAGAATCTCCAGAGACTGTGTCTATCGATATGCATGACATTGGTCCAACTTATTATTTCTCGCCACCACGTGTACTTGAGGAGCTATTAACCACAGTAAGTATCCGCATGGAAGATGCTAGTCGTTTCAAAAAATGGCTTTATAAATACTTCATGGATGTGGCGGCCAAAACAGGTCAGCGTATTTTAGACAAACAGTCTGTTGGCTTCGGTGAACGCTTTTTATATAGCTTAGGTAACTTCTTTGTTTACGCACCGTTACGTAATGCCCTTGGTATGAACCGCATTAAGGTAGCTTATACCGCGGGTGAGGCCATTGGTCCTGATTTATTCCGTTTTTATCGCTCTATCGGTGTTAACTTAAAGCAGTTATACGGCTCAACTGAAACCTCAGTATTCGTCTGTGTACAAGAAGACGGTAATGTAGAGGCAGATACTGTAGGTCCACCATGTGAGGGTGTTGAAATGCGCATTGCTGATACTGGCGAGGTGCAAATCAAAAGCCCTGGTTTATT
>JAAZGT010000032.1 GCA_012511095.1 Alcaligenaceae bacterium | reverse complement strand
TCGGCTTTGTAGATTTCTGTGCTAACCGCTTTGGCTGCAATGCCTGGGGTGCTAATGTGGTAATCAATGCGCCAACCCGTGTTATTTTCCCAAGCACGACCACGATTACTCCACCAAGTGTACTGCTCAGGTTCTTGGTTGAGCTTGCGGAATACATCCACAAAACCACGCTCTTCAAATAAATGAGTCATCCAAGCTCGCTCTTCAGGTGTAAAGCCCGAGTTTTTAAGGTTGCCACGCCAGTTTTTGATATCAATTTCCTTGTGTGCCATATTCCAGTCACCGCAAATGATGTATTCATGGCCAGTATCACGGTGATGTTCCATCATTTCATCAATCCACGGACCAAATTTATCTAAAAAGCGGAACTTAGCTGCTTGGCGCTCTTCGCTACTAGAACCAGAAGGTAAATAGGCGCTGATAATGGTTAAGTCATCCCAAGTCGCATTGATAATACGACCTTCGGGGTCAAACTCATCACAGCCAAGACCGACGCTAATTTCTGGTTTGCCTCGGTAATAAAGGGCAACGCCGCTATAGCCTTTTTTCTCTGCGGGGTTAAATGCGCTGTTATAACCTTCTTGGTTGCGGATATTGTCTTTTATATCCGCTTCACTGATGCGAGTTTCTTGGAGACATAATACATCTGCATCATGTTTTTGCATCCATTCAAAAAAACCTTTTCTTGAAGCAGCACGAATGCCGTTCACATTAACGGTAGTTACTTTTAACATAAAAAATTTTATTTAAATCTAAGGTGGTAAATTTTATATAAGTGAAAATTAAGCAAATCGAATATTAATTAGCTTTTGAACGCCATTGTTGATCCGAATGCTATCCCTTACTTAATTGTAGCAGGGCAGGAGGCAATCTTGGTTTAAGCACTATATAGGTGTTAATTGCGTTTCTTTGTAGTGTGACGAATATACTGACTTTAAATTAGTTGAATGGCTTTTCATTGACACTGGCAGTCATGCTATCTTCTAATGATTAATAAAGACTTGTTATAATATTCTCTTTATTAATGTCTCGTATTTTCTTTTTATGAATAACACTAATCAACAACAAGCTCAACAGCGTCAAGAGTTTGTGCGTTTTGCCCTTGAATTAGGGGTTTTGCGTTTTGGTCAGTTTGAAACCAAATCAGGTCGTTTAAGTCCTTATTTTTTTAATGCCGGCTTATTCAATAGCGGTAAATCACTTGGTGAATTAGCAAAGTTTTACGCCGACACCTTAGTTAATTCGGGTGTGCAGTTTGATATGCTATTTGGCCCTGCTTATAAGGGTATTAGCTTAGCTGCCGCTACTTCTATTGCCTTAGCTAATCATCCAGGCCTTGAGGGGCGTGATGTGCCTTATGCTTTTGACCGTAAAGAAGCCAAAGATCACGGTGAAGGTGGTTTATTAGTTGGTGCACCATTAGAAGGTAATGTGGTGATTATCGATGATGTGATCACAGCAGGTACTTCAGTGCGTCATTCGGTTGAGATTATTGAGTCACAGGGTGCTAAACCTGCGGCCGTATTAATTGCTTTGGACCGTATGGAAAGAGGTGGTAACCATACAGATATTGCTGAGCATTCTGCGGTACAAGAGGTTGAGCAAAAATACGGTTTACCAGTGATTTCCATTGCATCTCTAGCTGATATTATGAGTTTGTTAGAAGAGGATGAGCAGTTTTCTCAGCATAAAAACTCAGTTGCGGCTTATCGTGAGAAGTATGGTGCTTAATTAATTTAATTAAGAACTAAAAACCAAACCTAGGGCTCTGCGCGTGATTACGGCAGAGCTTTTTTGTGAGCGAAGGTTAGTCTGGTATGGAAATTTGGGTACCTCTTCAGTTTATCAGCGTCCATAAGAAAATAGATCCCTCGGAAAACGAACATAACGAGAAACTTTTTTAATTATCAAACATTGATTTTTTAATTTCTTCGCCAGGACGCTGATGATAGGTGTCGTCATGCATAGTCCAGAAAACAAAGGTGCCATCACGCGTGATTAAGATGCGCATGATCAGGTAATCGAAATCCAGGCAGTTCTCTTTGCTCGTAATGGCTTCGAAGCAGGATAGGTTGGCGGTACTGAAGAAATCATGTTCATCCGTTTCTCTAAACCCCTTCGTGGCATCCCAGATAAAAATGGGCATTTTTTCTTTGTTGGGGATGCCATAATCGTCGGTTAGTAATTGACGATGCTCAATCCACCAATCAATCAGACCTTGGCTCGTTTTAGGTGGGTTTGTTAAGAAGATGTAGTCCGCTTCTGAGGTCTTTGACACAAGGCGAGTGACGTCCGCTAGGATGTTGGTTTGGCGTTCATTGAAAAAGGTTTTATTGAGGTAGCTATAACTAAACGAGACAACGGCCAGTAGTAATAGAAAGATAAACACACGAAAAGTTGCTTTTTTGGTGATTGATGTAGGTTGGTTCTCGGGCGTTGTCACTGTCGTTATCCTTGTGGTCTTTCGTAGTAATCAGTGCAGTTATTGCACTGGTAGAGTAAAAGGGGAGTGGTTAGTCGTCTTAGTTGCGTTGTCCTTCAATTCTTACTTTTGCCTTTATGTTAGTAAAGGGGTTTTAGTCCAAAAGCTGGTCAATCAAAATCAACCCAATTAAAATGAAATTCGTAATTGGGTCGAGCTTAAGGCAAGATATAAATCATGAAAATGCGCTTAACCCAAAATTTTTAATTATCAAACATTGATTTTCTAATTTTTTCGCCAGGGTGTTGATGATAGATTTCACCATGTTTTGAGTCAAAAATAAAAATGCCATCATGTGTAGTTTCAATGTTCATGATCAGGTAATCAAAATCCAGGCAGTTTTCTTTGCTCGTAATGGCTTTGAAGCAGGATAGGTTGGCGGTACTGAAGAAATCATGTTCATCCGTTTCTCTAAACCCCTTCGTGGCATCCCAGATAAAAATTTGCATCCGCTCATTTTTTGGGATGCCGTAATCGTCGGTTAGTAATTGACGATGCTCAATCCACCAATCAATCAGAGCTTGGCTCGTTTTAGGTGGGTTTGTTAGGAAGATGTAGTCCGCTCCTGAAGCCTTTGACACAAGGCGAGTTGCGTCCCCTAGGATGTTGGTTTGGCGTTCATTGAAAAAGGTTTTATTGAGGTAATAAGAGCTGAGTGAGACAGCGACTAGTAGCAATAGAAAGATAAACGCACGAAAACCTATTTTTTTGGTGGGCGATTTGGGTTGGTGTTTGGGCGTTGTCACTGTCGTTATCCTTGTGGTCTTTCGTAGTAATCAGTGTAGTTATTTCATTGGTAGAGTAAAAGGCGAGTGGTTAGTCGTCTTAGTTGCGTTGCCCCTCAATTCT
>JAAZGT010000244.1 GCA_012511095.1 Alcaligenaceae bacterium | reverse complement strand
TTAGATCCAGTCATGGTTGCTAAAGGTGGGGACCACTTATTGCCAATGTCCGCTATTTCCACTCTAATTGAGGCCTTAATTCCGCAGACCAGCATGATTACGCCCAATTTACCAGAGGCGGCGATTTTAGCTGAGCAATCCGCACCTGAAACAATTAAGCAAATGTACCCACTGGCTGAAAAGCTGCATAAGCTTTTTAATCGTACAGACGAGCGCTGGGTTTTACTAAAAGGTGGGCATTTGCCGGGCGATGAGTTAGTTGATTTGTTATTCAATGGCGATAAAATGATCGAATTACCTAACCCACGTGTTCACACAAAAAACACTCACGGCACCGGCTGTACTTATTCTGCTGCTATCTGCGCCTTAGCGACACGCGATAATGATATCGTTAGAGCAACCCACGATGCCAAGGAGTATTTGCTCAAAGCCATTGAGCGTTCTGATCAAATGGGCGTGGGTTCTGGTCATGGTCCTTTACATCATTTCCATCAATGGTGGTAAAACTTAGGTTTTAATCTCATATAAGAGTTAAAATTAGTCCAGTTTTTAAATTGATTGATGATCCATTAAGTTTTTAATGATTGAGAGTCGGGTATGAATAAGCCTATTAATTCACTTGAGCTTAGCCGCTACAACATGGTTGAGCAACAAATTCGCCCTTGGGGTGTGCTAGATGACAGAGTACTAGAAACTCTGCTTGATTTAAATCGCGCACGATTCATGAGCCCTAAGTATCACAACATCGCTTTTGCAGACCTTGAGGTACCTATCGAGATTGACGGCAACAAGACTGGCGAGAGCATGCTCACTCCAAAGCTTGAGGCGCTTTTTGCACAAGAGCTTCAATTAAAACCCGAAGACTCTGTTTTAGAAATCGGTACCGGTAGTGGTTTCCAAGCAGCTATCTTGAGTCGTCTATGCACCCAAGTACATAGTGTTGAGATTGACTCTAAAATTGCTACCCAAGCTCAGCAAAACCTTAAACAAGCTGGTGTAACTAACGTTCAGGTTGAGGTAGGTGACGGTCGCGCTGGTTGGGGCAATAATGAGTTCAACGCTATTTTAGTCACAGGATCTGTGCCTGCCGTTGAGGATTCTTTAAAGTATCAATTAGCCATTGGTGGCCGCTTAATTATCACTGTGGGTCAGGCACCAATGATGCGTGTTATTCGCTTTGTGCGTACTGATGCTGCTACCTTTGAGGAAGAGGTTCTATTAGAGACCTATCTAAAGCCTTTACGTGGCGCTGTCGCATCAAACTTTAAATTCTAAGATCTAAAGTGCACAATTGATAAAACCGGTATGAGATAACATACCGGTTTTTTATTACTGACGTATTTTCTTTACTAAGGCAGTGGTCGAACGATCATATTCAAATGGTATAGCAATCGCCTTGCCGCCCCATGACTCCACTAATGCCGTCTCAGGCAATTTATCCATCTGATAATCACCACCCTTAACAATTAAGTCAGGCTTTAGACGCTCAATGACCTCATATGGCGTATCCTCTGCAAAGCTACTGACTGCAGTCACACTAGAAAGTGCCGCTAAAACCGCTTGTCGATCTTCGCAACGGTTTAAAGGCCTATCATCACCCTTACCTAAACGCTTAACCGACTCGTCCGTATTAACAGCCACAATTAAGCTAGCACCTAGTTGAGCCGCTTGGTCTAAATAACTCGCATGACCGCGATGCAAAATATCAAAAACGCCATTGGTAAAAACCAAAGGACGCTTAATCATACCCTCATCAAGCAGACGCAAACAATCGTCAATCGTTAAGATTTTATCTTCGAAGCGAATCTTCATGACTATCTCCAATAAACCACAGCCAAAATAGCGATTACTAATTGAGAAATGGCCATAACGTACATTAAGAAACGAGTATTACGCTGGGAACGTCTAAGCCCCCTGAGCTCATCAGCAATTTTAGGTAAGTTAGCTTGCTCATTAAGCGACTTATGTAATAAACGTGGTATCTCGGGTAGGAACTGGGCCCAATGCACTGACTCTTTTTTAAGCTTTTGTAGTGCACCTTTAGGTCCAATACGTTGATGCATCCAACGCTCTAAAAACGGTTTAGCTGTTTGCCACAAATCAAGATCAGGATCTAATTGTCGACCCATACCCTCAACATTTAATAAGGTTTTTTGCAATAAAACCAGCTGTGGTTGAATCTCTACATTAAAACGCTTAGATGTCTGGAACAAACGCATTAACACCGCGCCTAAGGAGATTTCCGATAAAGGCAAATCAAAATAAGGCTCACATACCGCACGAACCGCTGCCTCTAGCTCCTCTTCCCGCGTCTCAGGTGGAACCCACCCAGACTCAATATGGAGCTGCGCCACGCGACGATAGTCACGCTGGAAGAAAGCTAAGAAGTTTTGAGCTAAATAGTTTTTATCAAACTCAGATAAAGTACCCACAATACCGAAATCTAAAGCAGCATAACGCCCTTTACTATCAATATCTTGGGTCACTAAAATATTACCGGGGTGCATATCGGCATGGAAAAACCCATCATCAAAGACTTGGGTAAAGAAAATTTCCACCCCTTCGCGCGCAAGCTTTTTGATATCGGTGCCTAAGGCTTTTAATTGATCCATCTGATTGATTGGCGTGCCATCAATCCACTCCATTGTAAATACCTGAGAACTGGTTAAGGACCAATAAACCTCGGGCACCTTAAGTAAATTTTCACGACTTTCAGTACTAAAATTGCGTCTTAGTTGACTACAATTTGCCGCCTCAATTTGTAGATCAAGCTCATCATGTAAGTATTTATCAAACTCCGCCACTACCTCTTTAGGGCGTAAACGACGACCATCAGGTAAAAGCCAATGCACAACAGATGCTGCTGCACGCATTAAGGCTAAATCACTCTCAATGGTTTTAAGAATTTTTGGTCGTAAAATTTTAACTGCAACATCTTGACCATTATGAGTAACAGCGCGATGCACCTGTGCTACCGAAGCCGAGGCCACAGGCTCCCTTTCGAACTCGGCAAAAAGCACTTTGAGGGGTTTGCGCAATGAGGATTCCACAATAGCGATCGCTTCTTCGGATGAAAAAGGTGGCACCCTGTCTTGAAGAGCAACCAGTTCCTCAGCAATGTCTTGAGGCACAATATCAGGACGCGTCGATAAGACCTGACCAAACTTCACATAAATAGGACCAAGACTTTCTAAGGCCTTTCTAAGGCGCACACCGCGTGGCTCTTTATACTTACTTTTACGAGAAAATAAGCCGATGAGTCGACGTAAAAATGGTCTTTGTGGAATGGCATCTAGCAATAATTCCTCTAAACCATATTTATACATAGCAAAGAGGATAATAAATACTCTAAACCTAAACATGCTTAGACCCCACTGCCTTAGACATAGAACTAGAAGCAATTGTTTTTTCTAGCTTATCTAGACGCGAAGTTAAAGCGTCAAGGTCACGATTTAAGTCATTGAAATGCACTTTGGCAATTAAAACCTCTTGCTCATAACTCAATGAATCAGCGCCTGCACGCAATATAGTATCAACTGCCTCTTGGCCTTTTTCCAAAACAAAACGCTCTGTTCTGATCAAATGAGATGTCAATACGGGCCCTAAAAGATTGGCTAAATAATAATGCCTATCCCAACGCAAGTCGCGGCTTAAATCAGACACTAAATTAGCTAAACCAGCCTCACCCTCAATATGTACGTGAGACATTA
>JAAZGT010000031.1 GCA_012511095.1 Alcaligenaceae bacterium | reverse complement strand
GATCAAATCGCTATTGTTACCGGTGGCGCTAAGGGTATTGGTAAAGGTATTGTCAAAACGCTGATTCAAGGCGGTGCCAAGGTTGTGATTGCGGATATCGATGAAGCGGCTGGTAAACAAACTGCTGAAGAGCTCGGTTGTTCTTTTAAAAAAATGGATGTGACTTCTCAAGCACAGTGTAAGGCGGTGATTGATGAGGTAGTAAATGAGTTTGGTCGATTAGATATTCTTTGCTCAAACAGCGGTATTTTTCCTCAAGCAAATTTAGCTGAGATGACTGAGGCTGATTGGGATCAAATGCACAATATCAACCTCAAAGGCACTTTCTTTGTAACGCAAGCTGCGCTCGCACATATGCAAAAGCAAAATTACGGCCGCATAGTCATTACCGCTTCTATAACGGGTCCGATTACGGGTTATCCGGGTTGGAGTCATTATGCAGCCAGTAAAGCCGGACAGTTAGGCTTTATGCGTAGTGCGTCTCTTGAATATGCAAAAGATGGTATTACGATTAATGCGGTGATGCCAGGCAATATCCTTACTGAGGGTCTTAAGGCGCAAGGTGAAGAGTATTTAGCGCAAATGACGCGTTCAATTCCAGCTAAAACCTTGGGTAAACCCGAAGATATCGGTTATGCCGTGTGCTTTTTAGCCTCCAAAGAGGCAAGCTATATCACTGGTCAGACAATCATTGTTGATGGTGGTCAGATTTTACCGGAATCGCCAGAAGCAGTGCTTTAAGCATTAATTGTTTTAAGAGCTTATAAGAAGGCGGTTCATTATTGAATCGCCTTTTCTGATTTCAATTGCTGCTATCATCATTCATTCAATTTTAATTCAATCTCATATCTTCAATGAAAGCGCCAATTAAACAGGAAGCGCCAAACGGTAGTTGGTTTGCCGTTGTCACCTTAGCTATCGCTGCCTTTATTTTTAATACCACGGAGTTTGTGCCGGTCGGTTTATTACCGGATATTGCTACGGGTTTTAATATGGACATCTCGCGTACTGGGCTGTTGATGACGTTGTATGCGTGGGCGGTGACGCTATTTTCTTTGCCTTTAACGATGTTGACGGCGCGCTTTGATAGGCGGCGTTTATTGGCCGCTTTGTTTGTTCTTTTTATTGCTAGTCATGCTTTAGCCGCAGTGGCTTGGAGTTTTTCCTCTCTTTTATTGGCACGTATTGGGGTGGCGATGGCGCATGCCGTGTTTTGGGCTATTACTATTCCATTGGCAGTGCGTTTGGCACCCAAGGGTAAGACAAGTAAGGCGTTAAGCTTTATTGTCACGGGTTCCTCTTTGGCCACGGTATTAGGTGTGCCATTAGGAACGGTCATTGGTAACCACTTAGGGTGGCGCGTGACCTTTGGCGTTATTGGTGTGATTGCTACCATTATTTTAATTTTGTTGTGGCGCGTTTTACCGAGCTTAAAAAGCCAAAGTAGCGGCAATTTGAACGTATTACCCACACTATTAAAACGTTCGGCTTTGCAGTATATTTATTTAAGCTTAGCTTTGGTTATGACCGCACACTTTACTGTTTCAACGTACATTAGCCCTTATTTACAACAAATTGGTGGTATGAGCCCCAATATGGTGGTGTTCATGCTTTTTGTGATTGGTTTGGCTGGTATTTTGGGTGGTATTGTATTTGCACGCTATGCAAATTCTTATTCTGTACAACTATTACTCTTGTCTTTAGTGGGTTTAAGTCTGTGTTTGATTTTGTTAAATAGCGTCGTTCATCACTTGTGGGCATTAATTCCTTTAGCTTTAATTTGGGGTATGGTAATTACCTTAATCAGTATGGTGCTACAGGCTAAAGTCCTTGAAAATGCGAGTGATGCACCTGATATTGCCGTTGCTATTTTCTCTGGTGTTTTTAATATCGGTATTGGGGGTGGTGCATTATTAGGGGGGCAAATGATCATTCAGTTGGGTTTAGAAAATATTGCCTATGTGGCAGCAGCATTAGCGCTTGTGGCTATTGTGGGTTATTTTTGGAAGGCGCATCTCTTGAGGTAAAAAAAACGCTACAATTTTACTGAAATTTTCAATCATCTAAGGCAAAGACACTCTGCTTGTAACCCGAAATTATTGTAGAGTGGTAAAATATAGGTTTTGACGTCTATTCTTTGTTACGGGGATCTCATGGGTCATCAGTTATCTTTACAAAAAGACAAAATTAAGTTTGTCCTCTTCGAAGGCGTACACCAAAACGCCCTAGATGTTTTACATAACAATGGTTATACCAATATCGATTATCACAAAAAGGCCTTAGAGGGCCAAGAGCTGCTAGATGCAGTAGCTGATGCGCATTTCATTGGTATTCGTTCCCGTACACAAATGACGGCCGAGGTATTTGCAGCAGCTAAGAAATTAGTTGGTATGGGCTGCTTCTGTATCGGTACTAACCAAGTTGATTTAAAAACAGCGCGTGAGCTCGGTATTCCAGTGTTTAACGCGCCATTCTCTAATACTCGCTCTGTTGCTGAGTTAGTATTAGCCGAAATCATCATGTTATTTAGACGAATTCCTGCAATGAACACTACCTTACACAAGGGTGGTTGGAATAAATCTGCTGCAGGTAGTTACGAGGTTCGTGGTAAAAAGCTCGGTATTATCGGTTATGGTCACATCGGTACACAGATCGGTATCTTAGCCGAGGGCTTAGGTATGGACGTTTATTATTACGATATTGAGGCTAAGCTGCCTTTAGGTAATGCCACACCAGTTAAAACGCTTGAGGAGCTATTAAAGCTTAGCGATGCAGTGACCTTACACGTTCCTGAAGACGCTACTACTTTCAACATGATGAGCGCTGAGCGTATCGCTCAAATGCAAAAAGGCGCTCATTTAATTAACGCTTCTCGCGGTACCGTAGTTGATATTGATGCCTTAGCCGAAGCTGTTAAAAGTGGTCATATTGGAGGTGCGGCGATTGACGTATTCCCAGTAGAGCCAAAATCTAATGATGACGAGTTTTTAAGCCCATTACGTGGTTTGGATAATGTGTTATTAACCCCGCATATCGGTGGTTCTACTCAAGAAGCTCAGGCAAATATCGGTATTGAGGTAGCTAATAAATTAGTTAAATACTCTGATAATGGCAGTACTTTATCAGCAGTTAACTTCCCAGAGGTGTCTTTACCTGGTACTGAAAATACCCATCGTTATATGCACATTCATCACAACAAACCAGGTGTGCTAAATGCGATTAACCAGATCTTCATGAAAGACCATATCAATATTATTGGTCAGTATTTACAAACTGATCCAGAAATTGGCTATGTGGTTATGGACGTTCAGTCTGAAAATCCAGAAGATTGTATTAAGTTATTAAAGGACGTACCTGGTACTATCCGCACTCGCGTGATTTATTAATCAGATCGTTTATTAAATAGTTTTACGTAAATACCGGCTCCTTAGCCGGTATTTACTTTTTCACAGCTGCATATTGTTTTATCTACGCACAAGCTGTATGGGCTATTTTGGATATTCATCTAAAATGCGTTAAAATACATAGGTATAACTACCTATACCCCATCTTAAAACAGTGATGTTTGTCTTTATTTAACCTACAAAAATGGGTTAATCACTATTCACAGAATATTTTATAAAAAGAATTAGTCTCAGTGAGACTAAGGCTCAACTAAGTCATTATTCAAAATATAAATTCTAAAAAATAAGGGTAAATTTACTTTATGACAACAGTAACAACAGCTCAACATAAGATGGTTAAACAAAAGCCATTTACTGTTTTCGAGCGCTTTGTTTACGCTTTTTTCTTTGAATTGTTTGGGATTGGCATTAGTACGCCACTTTTTGCGTGGCTAACTGGTACCGGCATGTTTGATATGGGTGTTATTGCGACAGTTATCGCGGTAATGGCTTTATTATGGAATATGCTTTTTAACTCGTTATTTGATGCTTGGTTAAAACGAAGTCGTTTAAGAAAAAATGTACGAATTAGAGTGTTACATGCATTTTTATTTGAGTTAGGGCTAATTTGTGGTGCCTTACCATTTATTATGTGGTGGTTAAAAATTAGCTTATGGGATGCTTTAACCCTAGATATTGGTTTGATATTGTTCTATTTGCCTTATACTTATATCTATAGTTTGGTTTACGACACCTTAAGAAAGAATTTTTGGGGCAAAATTAAAAACTAGTTTAAAGAGTCATTATGGAACAATTAGAGTTCTTTGAGATACCTAGTCCTTGTATCAATGTCTGCGAATCTAATGAGCGCGGATATTGTAAGGGTTGCTATCGTAGTCGAGAAGAGCGACAAGGTTGGGGCCTAATGACCGACCCCCAAAAGCGGGAGGTTTTACGTCTCTGCAGCTTACGCAAAAAGCGCGCCGAGCAACAGCGTCTACTTGAGCAGTTACGCAAAGTAGAGGGGACTTAATCACAAATGTCAGGCGGAAAATTCTGTATTTAGTTATTGTCTGATATTAAGCTTTTAGCATACAAAAAATCACTGCCATATAACTGACCTGTCACCTCCTCGTCATCTGCTTTGTCTAAGATTAGTTTCCTGAAGCTTGTTCTAAGCATTCAACTAAGGTAGCAAGGAGGATGCCCCGTGTCGGGTTCTAAGCAGTTATGGCATGTCGCAGTATGCGTTTATCCACGG
>JAAZGT010000243.1 GCA_012511095.1 Alcaligenaceae bacterium | reverse complement strand
AGCTTATTTTCGCTTTAATTTTAAGGGTTTGTAGTGACTTATCCAACTTTGCCATATCCAATTTCTTCATATACACACGGTGCAGAATTTGCTCGTCGCCTTAATACTGACAATATCTTGGTACTTGACGGGGCGATGGGAACAATGATCCAGACCTACAAACTTGGCGAGGATGATTTCCGCGGCGAACGCTTCAAGGATCATCACAAAGATGTTCGAGGTAATAACGAGCTCTTATCTTTAGTGCGTCCTGATATTATTTCTACTATTCATGAGCAGTATTTAGAGGCAGGTGCCGATATCATTAGTACTAACACCTTCGGTGCGACACGTGTAGCCCAGGGTGACTACGATCTACCAGAGATTGCTTATGACTTAAACAAAGCGTCGGCTGAATTGGCCAAGGCTGCTGTCGAGAAATACAGCACGCCAGAGCATCCGCGTTTTGTGGCGGGTGCCTTAGGCCCACAGCCAAAAACAGCCTCTATTTCACCTGATGTAAATGACCCAGGTGCGCGTAATATTACCTTTGACCAACTAAAAGAGGCCTATGCCGAGCAATTAAATGGTCTATTAGATGGTGGCATTGATATTGTTTTACTAGAAACGATTTTCGATACGCTTAATGCTAAAGCAGCAATTTTTGCGATTGAGACAGTGTTCGAAGAGCGTGGTGTACGCTTACCCGTGATGATTTCTGGTACGGTAACTGACGCTTCAGGTCGTATTCTTTCAGGTCAAACCGTTGAGGCTTTCTGGAACTCAGTGCGTCACGCAAGACCTATTACCATAGGCTTAAACTGTGCCTTAGGTGCTGCTTTAATGCGTCCTTATGTGGCTGAGCTGGCCAAGATTTGTGGTACCTTCGTTTGTGTCTACCCTAACGCTGGTTTACCTAACCCGATGTCTGAAACAGGTTTTGATGAAACTCCTGATGTCACCTCATCTTTATTAAAAGAGTTTGCAGAGGCGGGTTTTGTTAACGTGGTAGGTGGTTGCTGTGGTACGACCCCAGAGCATATTACGGCGATTCGCGACAGTGTTAAAGACCTACCAGCTCGTGTAGTACCTGAAATTCCTATCAAAACACGCTTATCAGGTTTAGAGCCACTTAATATTGATGAAGACAGTCTTTTTGTAAACGTGGGTGAGCGTACTAACGTGACTGGCTCTAAGGCTTTTTTACGCTTAATCCGCGAAGAAAAATACGATGAGGCTTTATCCGTAGCACGTCAACAAGTTGAAAATGGCGCGCAGATTATTGATATTAATATGGATGAGGCCATGCTCGATTCTAAGCAATGCATGGTGCGTTTCCTTAACTTAATTGCTTCTGAGCCTGATATCTCTCGTGTGCCGATTATGATTGACTCCTCTAAGTGGGAGGTAATCGAGGCGGGCCTTAAGTGTATTCAAGGTAAAGCGGTGGTTAACTCTATCTCAATGAAAGAGGGGGTAGACGAGTTCAAAGAGCACGCAAAACTTTGTATGCGTTATGGTGCTGCGGTGGTTGTCATGGCCTTTGATGAAGAGGGTCAGGCCGATAACCTAGCACGTCGGATTGAAATTTGTGAAAGAGCTTATCGTATCCTAGTTGATGAGGTTGGATTCCCGCCTGAGGATATTATTTTTGACCCTAACGTTTTCGCTATTGCAACAGGCCTTGAAGAGCATAACCGCTATGCCCTAGACTTTATTGAGGGTGTTAAGTGGATTCACGAGAATCTACCCTATGCCCGTATTTCTGGCGGTATTTCAAACGTGAGCTTCTCATTCCGTGGTAATGAGGTGATGCGTGAGGCGATTCACACGGTCTTCTTATACTATGCCATTAAAGAAGGCCTCACCATGGGTATTGTTAACGCCGGTATGCTCGGTGTTTATGCCGATTTAGATAAAACGACGCGTGACTTAGTCGAAGACGTGGTGTTTAATCGTACCGAGCCTTTAGGTAAGACAGACCCTGATGATGATCGTACTAATACCGAGCGCTTAGTTGAGCACGCTGAGAGTGTGCGTGGTAATGTCGCCCGCAAAGAAGAGGATCTCACTTGGCGTGAACAACCGGTACGTCAACGCCTGATTCACGCTTTAGTTCACGGTATTACTAACTTTATTGTTGAAGATACCGAGGAAATTCGTCAAGAAATCACCAATGCTGGCGGTCGCCCAATTGAGGTGATTGAAGGGCCGTTGATGGACGGTATGAACGTCGTCGGTGACCTTTTTGGTGACGGTAAGATGTTCCTACCACAGGTGGTTAAGTCTGCCCGAGTTATGAAAGAGGCCGTAGGCCATTTAGTACCATTCATCGAAGAGGAAAAGCGTCAAATTGAGGCGGCGGGTGGTGATGTTCGCGCCAAGGGTAAAATTGTAATCGCTACCGTTAAGGGCGACGTTCACGATATTGGTAAAAACATTGTTGATGTGGTCTTGCAGTGTAATAACTTCGAGGTCGTCAATATGGGTGTCATGGTGCCGGCAGCAGATATTCTTAATAAAGCCAAAGAGGTTAATGCCGATATCGTAGGTCTTTCGGGCCTTATTACCCCTAGCCTTGAAGAAATGCAATACGTTGCTAAAGAAATGCAGCGTGACCCTTATTTTGTTGAGCGTAAAATCCCGCTAATGATCGGTGGTGCCACCACGAGCCGCGTACATACGGCGGTTAAGATTGCACCAAACTACGAGGGTCCAGTTATTTATGTGCCTGATGCGTCACGTTCAGTGGGTGTTTGTACAGCATTAGTATCTGATGATGTTGATACTTTTGTAGAAAACCTAGCTAAAGAATACGAGTTAGTACGCCAACGCCATGCTAACCGCAAGGCGAACCCACTAATTTCACTTGAAGAGGCCCGTGCGAACCGTGTGCCTATTGATTGGGCTAATTACACGCCACCTAAGCCTAAGTTTATTGGTCGTCGTGAAATTGCCAACTTTGACCTTAATGAAATTGTTAAGTTCTTTGACTGGGGCCCATTCTTTAACTCGTGGGGCCTATTTGGCAAATTCCCTCAAATTCTTGATGATGAGGTGGTGGGCAAAGAGGCGCGTGAGCTTTATGAAAACGCCAAGATCATGCTTAAGAAAATCATTGATGGCCGTTGGTTAACTGCTAGTGGTGTGGTGGGTTTCTATCCAGCAAATACAGTCAACGATGAGGATATTGAGCTTTACACTGATGAGTCACGTAGTGAGGTATTACTCACTTGGCGTAACCTACGTTCTCAGGGTAAAAAGCGTCCAGGCATCAATAATAAGTGCTTGGCCGACTACATCGCCCCTAAAGATAGCGGCGTTGAGGATTACATCGGTATGTTCGCAGTAACTGGTGGTTTAGGCATTGAAAAGCATGTTGAGCGCTTTGAGGCCGAGGGCGATGATTACTCATCCATTATGATTAAGGCCTTAGCTGACCGTTTTGCAGAGGGCTTTGCAGAGGCGCTACACCATCGCGTACGTACTGACCTCTGGGGTTATGTGCCTAATGAGGATCTTGATAATCAAGCGTTAATTGATGAGAAATACCAAGGTGTGCGTCCAGCACCAGGTTATCCAGCTTGCCCTGAGCATACGGTTAAAGCCGATATGTTTAAGGTGCTAGAGCCTGAAAAAATTGGTATGCACATTACTGAAAGTTATGCCATGATCCCGGCCTCAAGCGTATCAGGCTTCTACTTTAGTCACCCTGAGTCGTCTTACTTCAACGTGGGTACCATTGGTGAAGACCAATTACATGATTACGTTGAGCGCTGTGATATTTCATTAGGTCAGGCTAAGCGTCAATTAAGCAGTGTTTTAGAATAAACACTATTTGATAGGGGGTAATATGGCTCGAGCAGGTTCATTAAAACAAAAGGAGCTAGGCGATTTTCTTCGACAGGCTCGAGCCAAGGTTACGCCTGGTATGGCGGGCTTGCCTGATTATGGTCGTCGTCGCACCCCAGGTTTGCGTCGTGAAGAGGTGGCGCAATTAAGTGGTATCAGTGTGACTTGGTACACATGGATTGAGCAAGGCCGCGATCTTAAGGTCTCGGCCGAGGTGTGGTCGGCTTTAGCCGATGCCTTGCATTTAAACCAAGTAGAGCGAGCGTATTTATTTCAACTGGCTCAACAAAACGATCCTGATCGAGAAAAAGCCTCTGCGGGCAGCTTGCCTTTAGCACTTGCTCATTCGGTGCATCATATCAACACACCGGCCTATATCTTGGATAGGTATTGGAATATTCTCTATTTTAATCAGCAATTAGATGACTTATTTGGCGGATGGCCAAGTAAACAAACTGCTGATCATGCAAATTTATTACGCTTTATTTTTATTGAGCCCAGTAGTCGCGAGATTATCGACAATTGGGACGAACGTGCGCGTCGTTCCGTTGCGGAGCTAAGAGCGGATATTGCCTCTTATATGGAAGAAACCGAGGTGCGCGAGTTCCTCGACGAGTTTATTGGTGCGAGTGATGAATTTGCACAGCTTTGGGGGCACCGAGCAGTTGAAGCACGAGAGGGCGGTAACCGTAGTTTTAATCACCCAGTTCAAGGCTATTTAGAGTTTGAGCAATTAACGTTTAGATTGGCTACCCATCTTGACTATAAATTAGTTATTTTGACTAAGGAAGCTTAGGGGTAGGTCATTGTTTGCTACACGTTGGCGCTTAGTCGTTATTATTCTCTCTGTTATATTGCTATTCACTAGTTTATTATCATTAAGCATCGGTAAGTATCCTTTAGGCTTAAATGAATTATGGATTAGTTTAATTAGTGGTGGTCAGAGTGATACTAATGCCGATGTGGTGCTGTGGCATTTACGACTACCACGTTTACTCGCAGCAATCGTGGTGGGTGCGGCTTTGGCTGCTGCAGGTTCGACCTATCAAGTGATGTTTAGAAACCCCTTGGTCTCTCCAGATATTTTAGGCGTTTCTGCAGGCGCAGGTTTAGGTGCGGTTTTGGCAATTTACTTGAGTTTGCCGCTACTTGTCATTCAGGGCGTTGCTTTTATTGGGGGTATGTTAGCGGTTGCTTTAGTTTATTTAATCGCCATCGGTAGTAAGCGCTTTGAGTCGGTCTTGGTTTTAGTGTTATCAGGGGTGGCGGTAGGAAGTTTATTAACCGCCGGTATTTCTTTAATACAAGTTTTGGCCGATCCCTATTCACAATTAGCGACCATGACTTTTTGGTTATTAGGTGGATTAAATTCGGTCACCTCACAAGAAATTCTTTACGCCTTGATTGTCATCTTGCTAGCTTTGGTGCCATTGGTTTTAATGCGTTGGCGCATTAATGTACTTAACCTTTCAGATATAGAGTGCCAAGCGCTTGGGGTTAATACGGCGGCTTTGCGTTTGGTTTTAATTACTTGTGCTACTTTAATGACCGCCGCAGCGGTCTCTTTTACAGGCATCATTGCTTGGGTAGGATTGGTAATACCGCATATTGCGCGTATTTTAGTTGGACCTGAGTTTTCTCGTTTAATGCCCACTTCCTTGTTGATAGGGGCGATATTTTTAACCATTACCGATACCATTGCTAGAAATGCTGCGGTGATTGAGCTACCACTGGGGGTTTTAACTTCATTAATTGGTGCGCCTTTCTTTTTGTTTTTATTATTGAAAGGCGGGCGTCATGGTTAGAAAAACTATTATCAAAGCAAGTGGTTTAACTACGGGTTTCGATGCCAAGCAGGTGGCGACAGCAATTAACCTCGAATTAAAAGCTGCACAAGTGCTGTGTTTATTAGGGCCCAATGGCAGTGGTAAGTCGACTTTATTCAAAACCTTATTAGGGCTCATTCCAGCCTTAGCAGGTACAGTTGAGGTGCTTGATAAACCATTAAGTCAGTGGTCGCGTCGTGAGCTTGCACGTCGCGTCGCCTATGTGCCACAACAGGGGAGCACTCAGTTTGCTTTTACTGCTTTGGAGATGGTTTTAATGGGTCGCAGTGCTTATATTAATTACTTTGGGACACCCTCAAGCACTGATAAAGCAATTGCCTTGCAATGTTTGGAGCGCATGGGGATCGATCATTTAGCGCATCGATCCTTTCCTGAAATGAGTGGGGGTGAGCAGCAATTAATACTTTTAGCGCGTGCCTTGGCCCAAGAACCTGAAGCCTTATTATTAGATGAGCCCACAGCAAGTCTAGACTTTGGTAATCAAATTTTAGTGCTAGAGCAAATTCAACAACTGAGAGAGCAGGGTTTAGCTATTTTTATGAGTACGCATCAACCAGAACACGCCGCTCGAATTGCTGACGAGGTGCTTTTGCTAGCAAATGGCACCATGTTTGCCCAAGGCCCCGCGCACGAGGTATTAAGCGTAAGTCATTTGGCTACAATGTATGGCCTAGAAGAGCAGCGCGTTATTGATTATCTAACAACTAAGATTGGTAGCTAGAATACTTCAATTAGTTCAATCATCGGTATTTGCTACTATGTATGCTTAATTGATGATTGGCAGTCCTAGCGTTTATCAAAACACAAATTATTTAATTTACTATGTCTAAAAATATATCCACCTCTGCCATGCATGGCGGCTGGGGTGAGCTCCTGAGTGGGCGAAACGGTTTGCGCGCCATTGCATTGTGTGGTGGCGTGGCGGTACATGCTATTAATGTTTATATTGTGACAACCATTATGCCCTCGGTGGTTAGAGATATTGGCGGTATTGATTATTATGCGTGGATCACCTCGCTCTTTGTCGCCGCTTCTATTATTGGTTCAAGCTTGTCTACTCGTATGATTGAGCAGATGGGTTTAAGAACTGCTTATTTATTGGGTATTTTTGTATTTATTGTGGGTTCTGCTTTAGCCGCTACGGCCCCGAGTATGGCCTTTTTGCTTTTTGCACGTTCGGTGCAAGGCTTTGGCGGCGGCTTGATGCTGGGTCTTAGCTATGCCTCAGTGCGTATTGTCTTTGAGCCAAAATTATGGTCTCGAGCCATGGCGTTAATATCGACGATGTGGGGTGTTTCCACCTTGATTGGGCCTGCAGTGGGTGGTGTTTTTGCTGAGCATAATGCATGGCGTATGGCACTTTGGGCGACCGTGCCAGTGGCTTTATTTGTTGCCTCTTTAGTTTTTACTCAAGTACCACAGCATGGTGTTACTAAGCAAGGTGCAGAAAAAAGTGAGGTACCCATTGTTAAAATACTGTTGCTGAGTTTATCGGTCATCGTTTTATCGTTTGGTAGTTTAGGTGACTCTTGGTTGTTAAGAATCAGTTCGCTAATAGGGGTGATTGCGATTTTATTTGCGATTGCTAGAAGTGATTTAAAAAGTGATATGCCGTTATTTCCTACCGGACTTTATTCCTTTAAACATCCTGTGGGGGCGTTGTTTGCAGGCGTGGTACTACTCAGTATGGGTGTGACGACAGAGGTTTTCATTCCTTATTTCTTAGAAAATATTCATGGTTTAAGACCTTTATTCGCAGGTTATATGGCGGCATTAATGTCAGTAGCTTGGACTGCTGGGTCCATTATCACTGCAGGCAAATCAACACCTACTGTCAATCGTTTATTAGTGTTTAGCCCTACGTTATCGGGCATTAGTCTTTTTATTCTCGGTCTGTTGATGCCTTGGCAAGCATTGAGCACCCAATGGAATGCGGTATGGGTGTTAGCCATTCCATTGTTAGGTATTGGTATGGGTGTGGGTTTATCGTGGCCACATATTTTGTCACGCATTTTAGTAGCTGCAGATAAGGGCCAAGAAAGCCAAACGACTAGCGCTATTACAACAGTGCAACTGTACGCAGTATCTCTTGGTACAGCATTGGGTGGCATGATTGTTGCTGCTGCAGGCTTTAATCGTGGTGATATAGCAGGTGCACAAAGTGCTTCAGTTGCTTTGTTAATTAGCTTTGCACTTTTGCCATTTGTGTTTATTATGGTATCTAAGGCAGCAAGAAAAGGCTTTAAGTAGTTATTTAACTTAAATATCTTTAAGTCTATAGTTAGTTACAATTATTAACCTTGATTGCTTTAAGCTTTGATAGTATAGGATAAATGAATTACCGGAAGGGTGATTATTAAATTCCATTAGCATGTGTATTATTAATGGATGAACTTTATAAGACTAGGAGAAATCTTATGAAAATCAAGTCAATGCGTTTAGGTGGTATTGTTTTAGCTGCCACCATGGTTGCTGGTTGTGCTACACAGGGTGGTCAAACTGCCGCTGGTGCAGGTATCGGTGCTGCCGTGGGTGCAGGTTTAGGCGCTCTTATTGGTGATAGCTCTAAAGCTGCAGGTATTGGCGCCGGTATCGGTGCAGTAGCAGGCGGTATTGTTGGCTATAACTGGGATCGCTTACGTGGCAATATTAACAAAGCAGGTGGTGAAGAGTTAGGTATTACAACTACTCAAATGCCTGACGGTAGTCTTAAAGTATACATCCCTGAAAGCGCTACGTTTGATGTGGGTAGATATGAGTTAAAACCTGACTTATATCCGATCTTAAATCAAGTGGCTGCTGAAATGAACGCACATCAGCAATTACGTGTTAAATCAGTAGGTCATACTGATAGCACAGGTACGGTGGCAATTAACCAACCACTATCTAATAACCGTGCTTCTGCTGTTACTAACTATTTAGCAAGCCAAGGTGTAAGCCAATCACGTATGATGGTTGAGGGGCGCGCCGCAAATGATCCAATCGCTTCTAATGACACAGCCGAGGGTCGTCGTATGAACCGTCGTGTTGAGTTGTATTTATACGCAGTTCAATAAGCTGTGTGATTTACGAATTTAACTCGTAATATATTGTATAAGGCAGAGTCTATAAGGCTCTGCTTTTTTGTTGCTTATTAGCCGTTGTGACTAATAACAGTACCGTTAGTTTGATAAAAGAAGACTTGTTGAATAGGCTGACCCTTTATGTCAAAGCTACGCTCTGCCATAAAACTGCTGCCATCTTTGAAAATCAAAATAATACTAGAACAACGAGTGCCGTATTCGGAGCTAATAATAAATGGGCTACTGAGTAGTTTTTCCATATCATCGCCCACACCCGTGTCGGGCAATAAATGTTCGGGTGCTTTTTCGGTGTCGGCTAATTTATTGAAGATAGTATCGCTAAAATCGCTTACTAAATTACTGTTAAGCCGTGAGAAATCCGTGTTTTTAATGGCGCTTAGGTCGACGATGTCGAGACTTTTGCCCAATTCCTTGGTCTTAGGCCATACGGTATATAGATCGGCATTAGATAGGGTGTAACTGCCAGGAGTCAGCTCGTGTAGTTTTTTAGAGGTAATCGGATTGCCTTGCTCTGCTTGTTTGATAATTTCGTAATTATTTAAATAGTAGAGTTTTTTGGCATCGCCAAATACAAGGTTAAAACCATTGTACTTTTCTAATGGGCCTTGAGCTTTGAGAAAATGATTTAAGTGTGAATTTTCAAACCAGTTTTGTGGTTGAGTGGCGTGATGATTAAGAGCGTTTAGTACCAGTCCACCGCGGCTCTTGGCGGTGTTATTCATAAACTTAGGATCACGAATGTTGGTAATTAAGGCGGCACCACCTTGGCGACTAGCGCCTAACCAAGTGCCACCAGCCTCTAGATCCCGACCTGCAATAATGGTATCGGGATCATGCCAAGTGTCTGCAAAAGCAGTCGGACGGCTATGAAACTCATCGCGGTTAGCCGCAACGAATAAAGCGACCTCTTGATTAGGGTTAAATCGAAAATAGGCGATGCACATCGACTTAATTACTGCTCAGCCTTAGCCTTAAGAAGGAGTTGGTAGATTTCGTCTTTAAGGGCTAACTTTTCTTTTTTTAGCTGATCGATATCTAGGTCTGCGTGGATTGCTGTAGCAGCGTTTTGCTCCATGCGGATAATACGGTGATCAAGCTCATTGTGCTCATCAAAAAGTCTTTCAAAATAGTTGTCTTCTTGACGTAGTTTAGCGATAAGATCTCGATATTCAGGAAACATACTATGTCCTTATAAAGATTAGGAACTAGCCTCAAAATAGAGGGAAGTAAACAAGAAAAAGGAAATTAGTACTAACGATATTTATCGTTAGTAACTACCTATATTATCGATCAAAATAGCTTACCTGATGGTCGCTTCTGCTTCATAATCGAGAATTTCTTGGATCGTATTATCGGGGTTCATGATCGCTACTTTAGGGCGGTGATTAGCAGCTTCTTCGTCGTTGACGTAAACGTAAGACATAATAATAACCACATCGCCTTCTTGCACTAAACGAGCTGCTGCACCATTAAGGCAGATGACTCGACTACCACGTTTGCCCTCGATAACATAGGTTTCTAGACGAGCGCCGTTGTTATTATTAACGATAGCGACTTTTTCATTGGCCAATAGACCGACGGCGTCCATAATGTCGCGGTCAATAGTTACTGAACCGATATAGTTTAGATTAGCTTCGGTCACCACAGCGCGGTGAATCTTGCTGTTCATCATGATGCGCATCATAACTTTCTCTTCTGTGTTTAATTACTTTGAGCTTAAATGTTGACTAACTAATTTAGTCATTTCGAACATATTAACCTGATCTTTACCAAAAATAGGGCGCAGTTTATCATCGGCATTAATGTTACGACGATCGCTAGGATCTTGTAAGTCGTTGGCCTTGATGTAATCCCACATCTTTTTAGTTACTTCTGTGCGTGGCAAAGGTTCAGTACCTACGATAATCGCTAGTTCAGCGCTAGGTACAACAGGTTTCATAAAAGCAGCATTGGTTTTGCTGGCTGTTTTTTTGGTGGTCATAAATTTTCTCTTTTGTAAATTTTTCAAAGGCAACACTCCGCTTATGACGGTAGCCTTTTACATAAAGCGTGATATTGTACGGTATTAAGTGTTTAAATTTTTTAAAAGTCGCATTAACAGTTAAAATGGCGACAAACGTAGATTTGAGCTTTTTTGATTAGGAAATATTATGCAAATTACAGAGGATAAAATCACCTTAATCCAGCCAGATGACTGGCACCTGCACCTAAGAGATGGTGAGGCTTTAAGTCATGTGGTGGCAGATACTGCCAAGCAGGTCAAGCGAGCCATTATTATGCCAAACTTAGTGCCACCTGTAAGCACCACTGAGCAAGCATTGGCATATCGCCAACGTATTTTAGATGCTCTAAAAGGCTCGGTTGCGGCCAAGGCAGATTCGTCGCTATTGGGTTTTGAGCCATTAATGACTCTGTATTTAACTGATAACACATCCCCAGAAGAGATTATAAAGGCTAAAGCGTCTGAAGTGGTACATGCAGTTAAACTTTATCCGGCTGGTGCCACGACTAACTCTGATGCGGGTGTAACCGATTTATTAGGTCACTGCTCAGAGGTGTTAGAGCAAATGCAACAGGTGGGTATGCCACTTTTAGTGCATGGTGAAGTAACTGATCCTGAAATTGATGTGTTTGATCGTGAGGCGGTCTTTATTGACCGTGTGATGTTGCCGTTACGCCAGCGTTTTCCTGAGCTTAAGGTTATTTTTGAGCATATCACAACCAAAGAGGGTGCCCATTATGTGCGTGATGCCGAGGGTCCAGTAGCGGCGACGATTACGCCACAACACTTACTCTATAACCGTAATGCTATTTTCACTAATGGTTTGCAACCGCACTATTACTGCTTACCCGTTTTAAAACGCGAGGTTCATCGTGAGGCGTTGATTGAAGCCGCTACCAGCGGTTCACCACGGTTCTTTATGGGAACTGATAGTGCGCCACATGCTCGCTCACTTAAGGAGCAAGCTTGTGGTTGTGCTGGTTGTTATTCGGCTTTCCATGCCTTAGAGTTATATGCACAGGCCTTTGAGAGCGTGGGTAAACTTGATCGTTTAGAGGGCTTTACTAGCTTTTATGGACCAGATTTCTATAATCTACCTAGAAATACAGAAACCATTACATTAAAACGACAAGCTTTCAATATTCCAGAGTCATTGCCTTTTGTTAATGGCGACACCTTAGTGCCTTTAGCTGCAGGTACTACTCTGAATTGGCAGCTTGAAGCATAATTTGGAGTAAAAAACGTGGCGATTGGTTCAGGTAGTAAGAGTATCGTCGATTTGCACAAGGCCGCAGAGGTCGATGATTATATCTATGATCATTTATTAACCGAAGATAAGCTATTTGCCGAGATATTAGAGCGTTGTAGCCAACATCCTATTCCTTTAATCCATGTATCGCCTGCGCAGGGTAAGTTTTTAAAGCTTTTGGTGCAGATGATGGGAGCAAAAAGAGTTTTGGAAATCGGCACACTAGCGGCTTATAGCACTATCTGGATGGCTTCGGCACTGCCCGAAGATGGTCAATGCATTACCTTAGATTTTGATGAAAAGCACGTGGCTATTGCTCGCGACAATATTGAGTTTGCGGGTATGAGCCATAAGATTGAGGTGATTCAAGGT
>JAAZGT010000242.1 GCA_012511095.1 Alcaligenaceae bacterium | reverse complement strand
TTAGAGTCTTCGACCAACCCACCGATAAATTACCTAGAAATCTAGCCGAATGTCTTAATGAAAAACTCAAGGGCTACCAAGAAAGCGCCTATATACGACCCAAGACGACAGAAATATGGGTAGGTGCCGTACCGAGTGGTGATAGCAATCAGCCCCAGGCAACCATTGAGATTAACCTACCACCCAGTCAAATCCACGCAGCAATTAAAGTCTTTCAACGTCAACCCGTGGTTGAAGAAATTAATGATCTGATTAAAGAGTGTCTCTAACTTTTCGCAGAAACCACTGATTTAATCAAAAACGATAAAACCCCTTAGTTTAAGGCTAAGGGGTTTTGTTCATGTTGTGCTTAACTACTTTAAACTACAAAAGCGCGTGTTAAACACTCAATAGCATGATACTAGGCGAAGTTTTCTTCTACGAACTTCCAGTTAACTAAAGCCCAGAAATTCTTTAAGTACTCTGGACGAGAGTTACGAGTATCGATGTAGTAAGCGTGCTCCCATACGTCACAGGTTAACAAAGGCTTATCCTCTGTTGTGAGTGGAGTAGCAGCATTGCTTGTGTTAACAATATCAACTGAACCATCGGCTTTTTTAACTAACCATGTCCAACCAGAACCGAAGTTACCAGCAGCTGAAGCGTTGAATTTTTCAACGAAAGTCTCGAAGTTACCCCACTTAGCGTTAATTGCGTCTAGTAAAGCACCACTTGGCTGACCGCCAGCGTTAGGAGCTAAACAGTTCCAGTAGAAAGTATGGTTCCAAACTTGAGCAGCGTTGTTAAATACGCCACCCTCTGAAGTTTTTACGATTTCTTCGAGAGACTTACCCTCAAACTCAGTACCAGGAACTAAGTTATTTAAGTTAGTAACGTAAGTCTGATGGTGCTTACCGTAGTGGTACTCAAGAGTTTCCTTAGAAATGTGTGGCTCTAAAGCGTCCATTTCGTAAGGCAATGCAGGTAAAGTAAATTGGCTCATAAATCATTGCTCCTTTAAATTTAATGATTTTACATGTACTGTAGCACGTCCGCTTGCGAACTCTAATTGAAGCTCTTGTTCAACGCGCAGTTGATTTGTCGATTGTACAACTCGACCCTCGGCATCATAAACAATGGAAAACCCGCGCTGCAAAATTTGCCTCGGATTCATATTATGCAATAGTTGAGTACATTGCTCAAATTTTTGTTGATGTGCGTGTAACTGCTGATTGATAGCTCGATTAAGTCGCTCTTGCCATTGGCTTAAACGCTCGCGCTCTGTGTCTATATTAGGCTTTCTCGATGTTAAACGCAAACATAACCCCTCTAAAGAAGCGTGTTTATTTTGAATAAATGTTTGCCAATGACGCGCTAGCAATTGCTGCAACTGTTGGTTACTTTCCTCATATTGTTGAAGAAGACGTTGTGGCGCTACTAAACGCACACTGAGATCCTCATAACGCATACTCATATCCAACAAAACGCGTTCCATATGACGAGTTAGGCGTGGTTGTGTTTCAGCAAAACGATTTAAGCGCTCAGCCATAACCTGCGTCATCACTCTATTAATACGCTGAGTATAGTCAGCTAAAATCTCAGGCAAGGCATAAGCAGCCTTAGTCACAAGCTCCGCTGCTGCGGTTGGTGTGGCCGCACGTAAATCCGCCACATGATCAGCAATGGTGACATCCGTCTCATGCCCCACTCCACTAACAACGGGAATACTACTAGCCGCAATCATTCGCGCTAAGCGCTCATCATTAAAGCACCACAGATCCTCTAAACTACCGCCTCCACGCACTAATAAAATGACATCCACTTCTTGTCGCAACTCCGCTTTGGCTAAGGCTTGTATTAACTCATCAACGGCATCAGCACCTTGTACCAAGCTAGGATAGATAGTGACCTGAAATTGAGGTGCTCGACGACTTAATGCGATTAACACATCTTGTAAAGCCGCAGCTTGTAAAGAGCTAATAATACCCACACGACGTGGATATACGGGTATAGCTAACTTACGCTCTTGCTCGAATAAACCCTCTTTGCGCAATTTTTCGAGAATACGCTGATACTGCTCAAATAATGTACCCACACCAGCGCGCTTCATTTCATCAACTTGGATTTGCAAGGAACCACGTGCAGCAAATAAAGATAATTTACCTTTAAGCTCAACCATATCACCTTGTTTTGGCTGAAAGTCTAGACTTGTAGCTCGTCCTCTAAACATCACCGCACTTAAGGCGCTATTTTCATCTTTAATAGAAAAATAATAATGTCCAGAAGAGGCTTTGGTTATTTGCGAAATCTCCCCCTCAACCTTAAAGAAAGGTATTTCATAATCCAAGGTTTGACTAATAAGACGGCTTAACTCTGTAACAGAAAGTACTTTATCTTGGTGCATAACAAAAAATTGAGCAAAAATCCACTCATAAATCGAAAATTAGCTAATACTTTTCCACAACTTAGAAATAATGTGCTTCTTACTGGGGAAATTTCATTTTTAGCGCTGACTTCTTAACAAAAACTTTAGATAAACACTCTAACCTATTGATTTTAAATGGTTTTGAATATTGCACAAATATTGCACGTTTTTTAAGCAATACCCCTCTTACTACGAGGAAACACGGATACCAAGGTAGTTATTCACAAAGTTATCCACAATTATTGTGGATTATTATTTTGAAAGGAAATAAATACAAAAATAGCTAATAAATGTAAGTACTTAGTTACCTTTTTTAGGAAAAACATCAATTTCAGCCCTTACATCTTACAAGACTCTGCTCAACCGTGTTATTTTTTAGAAAACATCTAGAATTATTTAATTTTTAAGTCACATAACAAATTTTTTTCATAAAATCTAGTCCTGCACAATAAAAATTAAATAAGTTTTCCACATAAAATAAAAAGGTATTTTTGAATTAGAAAAAAACCTTTTTAGAACACAATTATAAAGTTAAACTTCATCGAACTATCGCAACCCATTGATTTATATATAGATTATTAATTATCGACAAATTGTATAGAATTTGAGCACCCGCCCTTGGCCTAAGTATAATTACAGAGTCCCCGCACCTTATTCACAAAGTTATCCACATTTTTTGTGGGTAACTCTTATAGATGATTGAAATGCCTATGAAAAGTCGCCATCCAGACCAAAACAATTCTCATTTAAAACCTTTTAGTGAACGACTACAAGAGCAATGGCAACAAGGCGGCATCTTAAGTACTTGCCTATTACCCTTTTCCAAACTAAACGGCATTATTCAAAATCTAAGAACAATGCTTTATAAAAAACAAATTAAGCGCTCTTACCGTGCCCCCTGTCCAGTCATTGTGGTGGGCAACATCTACGTGGGTGGCACAGGTAAAACCCCTGTTGTAGCGGCTTTGGTACAAGCCTTACAAGACAAAGGCTGGAACCCCGGCATTATCTCTAGGGGTTATGGAGTCGATATAGGCAAAGATGCTCGCGTAGCTCACGGTCCCAGTGCACAAGCAACACAGATCGGTGATGAGCCCGCTCTACTCGCTCAATACGCTCCTATTGCCGTACACCCTAAGCGTGAGCTCGGTGTTAAAGCATTGTTAGCGCATTATCCACAAACCAATGTGATTATCGCCGACGATGGCTTACAACATTTAGCTTTACAACGTGATGTAGAGATCATTGTTCAAGATGAACGTGGCATTGGAAATGGTCAGCTTTTACCCGCGGG
>JAAZGT010000241.1 GCA_012511095.1 Alcaligenaceae bacterium | reverse complement strand
ATACACCAGCCATTGCTGCAATTACGGCACAAATAAAGACCGTACCTACACCCAAACCACCTGGAATAAAACCCATTAACTTGTAAATCATATCGAACAAGTCATCAGTAATTCCAGAGCGTTCTAAGATCAAACCCATCAAGAGGAATAACGGTAAGGAAATCAGGATAAAGTTATCCATGGTTGAATAAGCCGCGGCTAAGAGCAAATCCAAACCACCTGTACCAAACATCAGATAGGCACTTAACATCCCCGACACCATTAAAGCCCAAGCTAATGGCGCACCAATAACCATCATGAACAGCATGGTTGAAAACATGATGACTGTTACGGCAAGCGGGCTAGGATCAAGCAAAAACTCAAACATGATCATCCCCACTCATAGGTACTGCACGACGTGGATCAAAATATCGCACATTAAAAAACAATAAAATAGCGCGTACTAACTCAGCAAAACTCTGCAGCATTAGCAAAAATACAGCTAAAGGAATAACCGATTTAATGTAATACAATGGTGGCTGCCAAATACTACGGGCTGAAACCTCTTTGACGGCCCATGACTTAAGAGCAAACTCAATCGAGTGAAATAGAAAAACACCTAAAACAAATAACCCAATTGAATAAACTAAAATGTCACAAAAACGCTGTAACCTTGTGGGTAAAAATGAATAAATGACATCACTACGCACATGCCCTAAATGCTTTAAGGTATAACTGCCCGATAAAATAGCAAAGGCACCAAATATCATGGTAGATAATTCATGACTCCAAATCGTCGGTGCATTAAAGAAATACCGTGACCCTACCTCATAAATTAAAGTCAAAATCAAAACCAATGCCAACCATGAAATAACGCGCCCTACCCATTCGGATAGGCCGTCTTGCATGCGTAAATACTTTTCAATCATAAAAAAAGACCAACTATCTTAATTAACAAATACAACAAGGGGTCGATGTGTAAATACATCAACCCCTTTAAAAAGAACGAATTAACGACCTTGTTCCTTTTTGTTTTCCATAAGAATTTCGATCAATTGAGCATTGCGCTCTGATTTGGCTGCTTCCTCTTGCCAGATTTTTTCGGCTGCGGAGGCTAATTTGCGAGTATCCTCTTGGTCTAAAGTAGCAAATTCAAAAAGCTTGGCTTCATTCATGAGCTTTTTATTGCCATCGTCTAACCACTGGTGGATATCTTCAGCGTATTGATTAACGGCGTCTTTAACCAAGGTTTTTTGATTGTCACTCATCTTATCCCAAACTTTTTTGTTGATGATGATGGTTTCAATCCAACCAGGGTTAAGTAAATTTAAAGAGGTATAGTTTTTAGCGACTTCATTAAGTTTGAGTTGCTCATACTCAAGTGGGCCACCATATAAAGCACCGTCAATGACACCAGTTGATAAACCAACGTATAGCTCCTCTGCTGGTAAGAACACCGTAGGTACATCAAACTCTTTTAATAAACGTGCCATTTGACCTGTTGAGCGGATTTTCATGCTCTTGAGATCGTCTAAAGACATTACCGGCTGCTTAGTTAATAAATCGTAATCGCTACCGTAACCACGACCAATCAACACAACGCCTTTTTCTTCATACGCTTCGGCAATGATGGGATCCATTTTTTTGAAGACTTCACGGGCTTCTTCATACGATGTCCAGGCACCAGGCAAACCCGCTTCGATATTAGCAACATCGACTTGACCTGGCCAATAGCTACCAACACCATAAGCGATATCAATGGTGCCACGACTAACCGCTTCAACAAACTGGTCACTCGAGACTAACTCACCACCACGGAAATATTGCATACGGATTT
>JAAZGT010000240.1 GCA_012511095.1 Alcaligenaceae bacterium | reverse complement strand
TTTCATAACGCTGCCCTAATGAGCCCACCACATAGCTACCAAAAATATTACATAAACCAATGAGCGCAAGAGATAAGCTCGCAACCTCAGGCCCCAGTCCATGATCTTTAAGATAACCTGGTAAATGTACGGCAATAAAAATCACCTGAAAACCACAAACGAAGTAACCTAGGATTAAGAGTACATAACTACGATAAGTTAATGCCTCTTTGAGTGCCTCAATAATACCCTGCTCTTTTTCTACGTTACTATCGCCATCAGATGAAGGCACCCAAGCAATCTGCTCTCTAAGCAAAAAAGCCAAGGGAATAATCACCAACGAGAGCATGGCTAAAATCACCAAGGCATGTTGCCAGCCACCTAAATTAATTAAGGTATTGGATACAGGCAACATCATAAATTGCCCAAAGGAACCAGTGGCTGCGGTCACTCCCATCGCCCAAGAGCGCTGACTAGCATCAATATGACGACCGATTAGGCCAAAGACAATCACATAGGTCGTTGCAGAGTGGGCCACGCCAATAATCACCCCTGAGGTCAAAATAAACATCAGCGGTGTCGTAGTATAGGCCATACCTAGGAGCCCCAGAGCATAGCAAATAGTGCCTGCAACAATAATTCTAAACGCGCCAAAACGGTCTGCTAGCATACCGGCAAAAATACCGACAATACCCCAGATAAGATTCTGTAGAGCCATGGCAAAGGAGAAAACCTCTCTATCCCAACCATGCTCTTGGCTAATAGGTAACAACCACAGACCGAAACCGTGGCGTATCCCCACCGATAAAGAAACGATCAGACCGCCGCAGATGAGAATCCGCTTGACCGATAACTTATTTTGCAACACAACGGCCATCTTCCCCTCTCCTCCGATCCCGTTGAGCTAGTTAATTTAGCTCTTGTCTGCCTGCTTAAGTGCGGGCCACGCTTTACTTAGATAATAAAACATTGACCATAGAGTTAGAAAGGCCGCAATAAAGATTAGCACCCTACCTACCAAGACCAAATCAATGCCAACAACAGTTTGATAAACCATCAAACATGGAATAGCTGCCATTTGTGCAGCTGTTTTGAACTTGCCCAATTGATTGACAGCCACACTGCCACGTGCCCCGACGCTAGCCATCCACTCACGTAAAGCCGAAATCGTTAGCTCACGACCGATGATAATTAATGCAATATATGACTCGACTCGCCCTAAGTCTAGAAGAATCAATAAAGCGGCACAGACCATGAGCTTATCAGCCACGGGGTCTAAAAACGCCCCAAAGGCCGAGGTTTGATTCCAACGACGAGCCAAATAACCATCAAGCCAGTCAGTGATTGCAGCCACCACAAAGGCCCCAGCACCAAGCCAATCACGCAAGGGAATGTTCATCCCCTCAATAGGTATATAGTACAACCCTATAATTAAGGGAATCATGGCAATACGAAGCCACGTAAGAAGAATGGGTAAGTTCATAGATTTCATAGCTAGCTATATTACCACCGTCACAATCAATACACGCCAAAAACAGCTAACGCAAAGCATCATAAATGCGTTGCGCCATCTGTTGAGAAATTCCGTCAACTGAAGCGAGGTCATCTACTGTCGCATTGACCACACCATTAAAGCCACCAAAACGAGCCAATAAGCGCTGACGACGCTTAGGGCCCACGCCCTCGATCTCTTCTAGACGCGAAACGTTTCGCGCTTTAGCGCGTCGGCTACGCATGCCCGTAATAGCAAAACGATGCGCCTCATCGCGAATTTGTGCAATTAATAACAAGGCCTTTGATGCTAAACCCAATTCTACTGGAGGTCGTCCATCAGCAAAAATAAGAGTTTCTAAACCCACCTTACGCCCCTCGCCTTTGGCTACTCCCACAATCATAGAAATATCTAATCCCAAATCAGTAAAGACTTGACGCGCCACCTCGACTTGGCCTTTTCCACCGTCAATTAAAACTAAATCAGGCAAAGAATCAGATTCATAACCACGAGAATAACGACGCTGCAACACTTGACGCATCGCGGCGTAATCATCGCCTCCTGTAATACCAGCAATATTGTAACGTCGATAGAGTGATGACTGCATATCATGATTTTGATAAACCACACAGGAAGCTTGTGTAGCTTCACCGTGACTATGACTAATATCAAAACTCTCAATGCGTAGCTCAGCTAAGGCCTCAGGATCTAAGTCTAGGGCTAATAGCTCTGCTAATGCTTGGGTACGCTCTTGCATTTGGCCTGCTTCGGCAGATCGTCTTTGTAGCGCGATTTGCGCATTACGTTGTGCTTGCTCTAACCAGTTTTTACGCACCCCACTGGGCCGAGTAATCACCTGCGTACGTGCTTTACCCTCTTGTTTTAAAAGCAATAAGAGCTCAGGATCATTAAGACCATGTGTACAAACTAAGGTAGGTGGTAATTGATGCTCTGAGTAATGGCTCGCAATAAAAGCAGCCAGAATTTCCTCAGGCGCATCGCCATTAACATGGGTAGGAAAAATCGGTTTATCACCTAAGTGGCGGCCTGCCCTAACCATGGCTAAATTGACACAATAACTACCCTCAAACTGCTCTACCGCAATAATATCCACATCTTGCTGATCAATGGACTCCATCGCTTGTTCTTGCATTAGTATCGCTAGGGCCTTCATTTGGTCCCTAAACATAGCCGCTCTTTCAAACTCTAAATTACTTGAAGCCTCAAGCATTTTACCCTCTAAGGTTTTTAACACCTTATTAGAATCACCCTGCAATACCCTAATCGCATGATCCACATCAGCCTGATACTCTTCTTTGCTAATTAGATCAACACAAGGTGCCGAACAACGCTGAATTTGATAAAGCAAACAAGGTCTTGAACGATTGGAATAAACACTATCCTCACAAGTGCGCAGACGGAAAACCTTTTGCAACAGTTGCATCGTGTCTTTAACCGCCCAAGCATTTGGGTA
>JAAZGT010000239.1 GCA_012511095.1 Alcaligenaceae bacterium | reverse complement strand
CAACGGGTCAAGATCTTGTAGAAAAAGAGCTACAACGACTCGGCAAAACAGCTACCAATCTTGAGCAATTAGCTAATAAATTAGGTTTTAGTCATGCCGAAGACTTATATGTTTCGGTGGCTAAAGAAGAGTTTAGTTTACGCGGTATTGCTCAAGCCTTTGTCGAGCAAGAAGAGGTTAAGCCCGATGAAGAGGTCTTAGCGCGTTTACAGCATAGTCAGACACAAACCATTAGTAAAACGGGTGTTTTAGTGGTGGGTGTAGATTCGCTCTTAACCCAATTAGCGCGATGCTGTCATCCAGCGCCTCCCGATGAGATTCATGGTTTTATTACCCGTGGACGCGGCGTTACTATTCACCGTGAGGGTTGTCCAAGTCTTAAAGCTTTAAAGCTAAAGCATCCTGAGCGTATTATCGAGGTTGATTGGGGGGATACCGAGGATCGTTTATACCCGGTGGGCATCACAGTCAGTGCTTCTGATCGTCCAGGTTTGATTAGAGATATTACTGAGCTTTTTGCAAAGCATAAAATTAATGTGGCGGGATTAAATACACAGAGTCGTCAAGGTACGGCGAATTTATCCTTTACTATCGAGATCCAAAATGGCGATCAAGTGCGTAAAATTATCAGCGCAATTTCTGAAATGCCTGAGGTGCATTCGGTGAATCGCTCCTAGTATGAAATATGAAGTAACGATTTAGGGTAAAATCAAGAATTTACTTGATACTTGAAAATCAGCGGAGGTCTCTTGAAAGAGTACAATTATCCTGATGCATCAGGACATTTCGGGCGTTTCGGTGGTCGTTTTGTGGCCGAGACCTTGGTTCATGCCCTTGATGAGCTTAACGAGGCTTATTTAAAATACAAGAATGATCCTGATTTTTTAGCCGAATATGATTACGAGCTAAAGCATTTTGTCGGTCGTCCTAGTCCTGTTTACCATGCCAAGCGTTGGTCAGAGATTCTAGGTGGCGCGCAGATCTGGTTTAAGCGCGAGGACTTAAACCATACCGGTGCTCATAAAATTAATAACTGTATCGGTCAGATTTTACTAGCCCGTCGTATGGGCAAAACACGTATTATTGCTGAGACCGGTGCCGGTCAGCACGGTGTAGCTACCGCAACCGTGGCGGCACGTTACGGCTTAGAGTGTGTGGTCTATATGGGTGCCGAGGACGTTCGTCGTCAAGCCCTTAATGTCTATCGCATGAAGCTTCTAGGTGCTACCGTTGTCCCCGTTGAGAGCGGCTCTAAAACCCTTAAAGACGCCTTAAACGAGGCGATGCGTGATTGGGTAACCAATGTCGATGATACATTCTACATCATCGGTACCGTTGCAGGCCCTGTGCCTTATCCAGAGATGGTGCGTGACTTCCAGTGTGTTATTGGTCGTGAAGCCATCGTTCAAATGGATGAAGCTGCAGGTTGTCAGCCCGATTTAATTGCAGCTTCAGTGGGTGGTGGCTCTAATGCCATCGGTATTTTCCATCCTTACCTATCGTATCAGCGTAAAGATGGCAAAGAGATTAAATTAGTGGGTGTTGAGGCCGGTGGTAAAGGTGTTAAAACAGGCAAACACTCTGCCTCTCTTAATACTGGTAAGGTTGGCGTGTTACATGGTAACCGCACCATGGTGATTCAAGATGAGCATGGTCAGGTACAGGGTACCCATTCCGTTTCAGCTGGTTTAGATTATCCAGGTGTTGGCCCTGAGCACGCCTTACTCCAAGAATTACAATTAGCTAGCTACGAAATAGTAAACGACGATGAAGCGATTAAGGCCTTCCACGATTGCTGTGCCTATGAGGGTATTATCCCTGCGCTTGAGTCTTCACATGCTCTAGCTTATGCTGCGCGCGTAGCACCGCAAATGGCTAAAGATCAAATTATCTTAGTTAACTTATCCGGTCGTGGCGACAAGGATATTCACACCGTTGCCGAGTACGGCAATATTAAGTTGTAGTAGGGTCTATAGATGTCTATTAAACGTATTGATGATGCCTTTGCACGTGCTGGTAAACGCGCTGCCTTAGTGCCTTATATTACATGTGGCGATCCTAGCGCTGAGGCTACCTTAAAGATCATGCACGAAATGGTCAAAGGTGGTGTTGATGTTATTGAGTTAGGTGTGCCTTTCTCAGACCCGATGGCCGACGGTAAGGTAATTCAACTTGCTACTGAGCGTGCCATTGCTAATGGTATGACCCTTAGTGGTGTGATTGAGGTGGTTCGTAAATTCCGCGAAGATGACCAAGTAACGCCAGTCGTATTTATGGGTTATGCTAATCCTATTGAGGCAATGGGTTGGGAAAAATTCACTAAAGAGGCCGCTGAGGCAGGCGTTGATGGGGCTTTAATTGTTGATTATCCACCCGAGGAATTTGACGCGGTAGCACCTTATTTTGAGGCCGCCGATCTGGCACCGATTTTTTTAATTGCGCCGACTTCGACAGATGAGCGTATTAAAAAGGTCGGTGAAATTGCCAAAGGTTATGTATACTATGTATCACTAAAAGGTGTGACCGGTTCAGCAGCTTTAGATACTGAAGATGTTAAAAAGAAAGTACAAAACATCAAGCGTTTCGTTGATATCCCCGTGGGTGTTGGCTTTGGTATTCGCGATGTAGAAAGCGCTTGCGCTATTGCTTCAGTAGCTGATGCCGTTGTCATCGGTAGTAAGTTAATTACCGTTATGCAAGAAGCCATTGAGGGTCAAGATGAAACGCGTCATGCTGAGTTGGCCGGAGCGAGTGCAGGTGAGTGGTTAGCTTCTATTCGTAAAGGCCTCGAAACAGTTTCAAAAGAGTAATAATCATGAGTTGGTTAAATAAGATTTTACCCCCGCGAATTAATCGCGAAGATAAGAATACCAAACGCGTACCAGAGGGTGTTTGGGTTAAGTGCCCGAGCTGTGATTCAGCCCTTTATAGCGATGAGCTTAAAAAGGCTTTAAATGTTTGTCCTAATTGTGGGCACCATATGCGTTTAAATGCACGCGCCCGCATCGACTCTTTATTAGACCCTGAGGGTAGGGTAGAGATTGGCACTCATTTGCATTCGGCTGACCCTTTAAAGTTTAAAGACTCACGTCGATATCCAGAGCGTTTATCTGAGGCGGTTAAAGGTACCAAAGAAAATGACGCAATGGTTGTTATGGGCGGTACCATCATGCACGTACCTGCGACTTTAGCCTGTTTTGAGTTTGGTTTTATGGGCGGTTCAATGGGTTCGGTGGTTGGTGAGCTCTTTAGTCGTGGTGTGCAACATGCCATTGATAACCGAACTGCTTTTATCTGTGTTAGTGCATCAGGTGGTGCGCGCATGCAAGAGAGCTTATTCTCTCTTATGCAAATGGCCAAAACTAACGCGATGCTAACCCGTTTATCTGATGCGGGCCTACCATTTATTAGTATTTTGACAGACCCAACCATGGGTGGTGTATCAGCAAGTTTTGCCTTCATGGGTGATGTGGTAATTGCTGAACCAAATGCTTTGGTCGGTTTTGCTGGCCCACGCGTGATTGAGCAAACAGTACGTGAGCAGCTACCTGAGGGTTTCCAGCGCGCTGAGTTCCTTTTAGAAAAAGGTGCGCTTGATATGGTGGTTCATCGCAATGAGTTACGCCAAACAGTAGCTCATTTAATTGCTTTATTAACGCATAAATCTGCGCAGGCTGTTAGCGAATAGAATAAATTTATTATTCAGTCAACCAAACATGCAAAAGCCGAGATTCTTATGAGTCTCGGCTTTTGTACCTCTAAATAGTGTTGCAAATTTAATTAATAAACACCTTGGTCAATCATTGCATCGGCCACTCTGCGGAAACCAGCAATATTAGCGCCCAACACTAAGTTGTGCGGTTCACCAAACTCCTCGGCAGTATTTGCGCATTGACGGTAGATGTTTTCCATAATGAATTTAAGACGTGCATCTACCTGCTCAAAAGTCCATTGTTGCATACTAGCGTTTTGAGCCATTTCTAATTGACTAGTAGCCACACCGCCAGCATTGGCTGCTTTGCCTGGGCCATAGAGAATGTTAGCGCTTAAGAATTTCTCTACTGCACCTGGGGTACACGGCATATTAGCGCCTTCGGAAACCAGAATACAGCCATTAGCTAATAGAGTATCTGCGTCACTTTCATTGAGTTCATTTTGAGTAGCACATGGGAAAGCTAGCTCACATGGTATTGACCACACTGCATTTTGCCCCTCTTTATACTCACTCACAGGGGTATAAACAGCATCTGGGTGATGCTCTAAATAACGCTCTAAACTCTCGTTGGCACCTTCTTTGAGGCGCTGTAAGGTATTAAGATTAATACCGTGTTTGTGATAGATAAAGCCTCTAGAGTCGCTACAAGTAACAGGAATAGCACCGAGTTGATGAAGCTTTTCGATGGTGTAAATGGCGACATTACCCGCACCAGAGACGGTACAGATGCGGCCCTCAAGGTCTTTGTGTTGTGCTTTAAGCATATGCTTAGCAAAATAGACGCAACCGTAGCCAGTAGCCTCGGTGCGTGCCAAGGAGCCACCCCATAATGGGCGCTTGCCTGTAATGACACCCTCGTAAACACCAGTGATACGCTTATATTGGCCAAACATATAACCAATCTCGCGTGCACCTACGCCAATATCACCAGCAGGCACGTCAATGGTGTCACCAATGTGGCGATAAAGCTCTGTCATAAAGGCTTGA
The DNA here is from genome assembly GCA_012511095.1 of Alcaligenaceae bacterium. Lineage (GTDB taxonomy): Bacteria > Pseudomonadota > Gammaproteobacteria > Burkholderiales > Burkholderiaceae_B > Oligella. The sequence goes on along the minus strand of JAAZGT010000239.1, from coordinate 1,787 downwards.
GTAAAACGCATAATCTCGCCTGGTGATTTGTCTTTAGGGTCAAAGTCAGATCCACCCTTGGCGCCACCAAGTGATAGACCAGTTAAGGCATTTTTAAAGATCTGCTCAAAACCTAAGAATTTAATCACACTACCGCAGACACTAGGGTGAAAGCGGATGCCACCTTTATAAGGGCCAAGAGCTGAGTTGTATTGCACTCTAAAACCACGGTTGACTTGAACACGACCCGCATCATCAGTCCAAGCAATGCGGAAGATGATTTGTCTTTCGGGCTCAATAATGCGCTCTAAAATACCATGTTCTTCGTATTTTGATTCATGAGCAAATAAGGGTGCTAATGACTCCAGAACCTCGTGTACAGCCTGTGTGTACTCTGGCTCATGCGGATTACATTTATGAAAGTGATTAAAAATATTTTCTATGTAGCTCATGATTGTAATAGGAAAACTGATTAAAATGCCTGAGTTTAAAAGATAGTATGCGTACTATCCGTTAAACCCAAGGCCTTATTTTCCTATTTTAAGCTACTTTAATGCAAGCTGAAACGCTTATGCGGCTAAATTAGTATTTGTAGTCAATTGCTTAAGTAGTCTTTCGCGCTTTTGCTCAACATCTTCAACTGATTTCTCTTTAATGTGGCCATAACCGCGAATATCATCTGGGTAATTAGCCAATTCTAAGGCATTGTCGTAGTTATTATCTGTTAAGGATAATTTAATCTGCTCAATTACCTCAATGTATTCAGCTAAGATACGACGCTCTAGTACTCTATCGGGATGTCTGCCAAATGGGTCAAAGGCAGTACCACGTAAAAATTTGAATTTGCTCAGTATCTTAAATGCGTTAAAGATCCATGGTCCAAATTTCTTTTTACGAGGTGCTCCCTCGCCATCTTTGAGATTTAAGCTTGGCGGTGATAGGTGCACATAAAGTTTATAGTCTTTGCCTGGTTCACCCTCAAATTGGCGTCTTAGACGCTCATAAAACTCCTCTTTTAAGTAGAGACGTGCTACCTCGTATTCATCTTTGTAGGCCATTAGCTTATGCAGATTGCGCGCGACCGTCTGCGTAAGTCGACGAGCGTGGCTACCAGCTACGCTATGCTCGACCTCTCGCACTGAGGCTACAATGTTTTTGAAACGCTCCGCATATTGCTCGTTTTGGTATTCAACTAAACGCTTACTGAGACGTGCCACTAAAGCATCAAGACTTTCTACCATTTTGATAGGTTTACTGCGACTACCTTCGTCTTCTTCGCTTGTCATCATAGCGAAACCTGGATCGGTATCAACCGAATCAGGACCATGCACAGCTAAGTGGCGACCCCATGCAAAGGCCTCTTTGTTTTTTTCGACGGCCACATTATTTAATTCGAAAGCACGCATGATGCTGTCAAGATGTAGAGGGATTTTGCCCTTTTGCCAAGCAAAGCCCATAAGGAGCGGGTTGGCAAAAATAGTATCACCAAGGAGTTTCAAGGCCTTACGGTTAGCGTCAAAAAACTCGACCTGATCGGCACCCAATACGTCTCTGATGTCATGCTCAGTGATTTTTGTAGGATAGCGCCATTTGCGATTAACCATAATCTCTGCGGTTGGTGTTTTTGCTTGGTTAATTACGCCCCACGTGCGGTTTTTGTGTGCTTTGGAGGTGATTTCTTTAGAGGCAGCAACTAAGGAATCACAGCCTAAGATAACATCTGCCTCACCAATGCCAATACGTGTGGCATAAAGATCTTTGGGAGCATAACCAATTTGAATGTGACTAATTACCGCACCACCTTTTTG
>JAAZGT010000238.1 GCA_012511095.1 Alcaligenaceae bacterium | reverse complement strand
CGACTAATATCTTGCAGTGTTAAGGTTAAAACACCATTGTCAGGTACCACAATCGGGCGAGCTGATAGAGTTTGTGGTGCCACTGGCACTAATAAAAAAGCCTCTAGGGCGGGGTGCATAATTGGGCCATTAGCACTTAAGGAGTAAGCCGTAGAACCTGTGGGAGTAGCGACGATTAGACCATCGGCACGTTGTTTGTACATGAGTGAGTCATTGTAATTAACCTCAATCTCAATCATGCCGCCATAACCCGAGCGATTAAGCACAATGTCATTGATGGCAAGGTCCGTGGTCAAAATCTCTTCATCGCGTACGACTGCGCCACTTAATAAGGAGCGACTTTCTTTATTATATTGACCACTAAGCACGGCTTCGAGAGCGCCAGCAGCATTTTCAACTGGAATATCAGTAATAAAACCTAAGCGACCGTGGTTGATGCCTAGAATTGGAATGTTATGGGGTGATAGCTTACGACCTACACCTAAAACTGTGCCGTCACCACCCATGACCACCGCTAAGTCTACTGTGCCTGCCATATCAACGACCTCAAGCGCAGGGTACTCAGTAATACCTGTATGGATGGCGGTGTCTTTATCAAGCACAACCGTTAAACCAGCGCTCTTGAGGATCTCAGCCATTTGGCGCAAAGGAGCGTCCATACCAGAGTCTTGGTAACGACCAAATAAAGCCGCAGTTGAAAAATGCATAAGTAGACCCAATTAGTAAATACTATAATTTAATTTTATATGATACCCAAAAGCTTTAAAATAAATGCTTCTGGCGTATTATGCAATCAAAATACACAGTTATTAAAGATTAAATATGTTAGATGAGCGTGCTCATGCTTTATTACAAGCGATAGTCGAACGATATATACAAGACGGATCCCCCGTGGGCTCCAAGTCGCTATCGTCCTTATTTTCTTTATCACCCGCTACGATTCGCAGCGTCATGGGTGAGTTAGAGAGTGTCGGCCTGATTCATAGCCCGCACACTTCGGCAGGTCGTGTGCCTACGCCTAAGGGCTATCGCTTATTTGTGGATCATTTACTTTCATCAAATGCACATAAGCTTAATCAAGAGATTGACTTAGAGCATGATTTTAGCCAAGAGCTGCTCAAAGAGTTAGTGCGAGAGCTAAAGGTCGATCTAGGTCGCGATTTATCTAAGGATTTATTTGCTGAGCAGACTCAGGCGGCTGATTTGCCATCGAGTTTAATTAGAGCCTTTGAGGATGTGGATCCTACTACCGCCTTTAATGCCGCCGTGGATATGGTGTCTGAACTCACTGAATTTGCGGGTGTGGTGATGGTGCCGCAACCGTCACAGGTGGTTAAGCATATTGATTTTATTCAGCTCTCCAAAACGCGAGTGTTGCTCGTTATTGTGACGCCCGAGGGCGATGTACAAAACCGTATTCTTTTTGTGGATAAAGAATATAAACCTTCCGAACTACAATTTGCGGCTAATTATTTCAATCAAAATTTCTCCGGCAAATCTTTTTCGGAGGTGTTAACTGCACTTAGTAGCGAACTCGATAAATTACAAAGTGATATTTCGAGTCTTATGCAGGCAGCGGTTGAGTTGGGTGTGCGTGGCGCAGAGGAGTCAGAGACCCTGCATATTCGTGGTGAGCATCGTCTTTTAGGGGTCAGTGACTTAACCGCTGATATGGATAGATTGCGTCAGCTCTTTGAGCTCTTTGAGGAAAAAACAGAGTTAATGCAATTACTCGATGTTTCTAGCCGCTCTCAAGGTGTGCAAATCTTTATCGGTGGTGACTCTCGCCTTGTGCCGATGGGGGATATGTCAGTGATCACAGCACCTTATCAGTTTAATGGTAAAATCATCGGTGCTTTGGGCGTGATTGGCCCAAGTCGTATGGCTTATCAACGTGTCATTACCATTGTCGATGTCACCGCTAAGCTACTATCTAAGGCCTTAAGTCGCTAGGCGTTGGTATAAAAATTAAAGCCTAAGTGCAGGCATTCATTGAGACTATTTATGAATCAACAAGAAATAACAACTACTACTTCTACGAATTTATCCTGTAACAAGCCCATTGGTATTTTATTGGTTAACTTAGGTACACCGACAGAACCCACCCCAAAGGCAGTTGAAGCGTATCTTAATGAGTTCTTGTCTGACCCTAAGGTGGTCGAATTGCCTGCGTTTTTATGGCGACCTTTATTGAAGTTTGTTATTAGCCCACGTCGTTCTAAGCCCGTGGCTGAAAACTATAAACTCGTTTGGACAGATGATGGCTCACCTTTATTTGCTTTGACTAAAGCGCAAGCCGACGATCTGCAAACACGCTTGGATGCTACCAATATCGCAGCGCCTGTGATCGTCGATTTTGCGATGCGCTACGGCGAGCCGCGCCTTAATGAAAAACTAGATGGACTTAGGGCGCGTGGTTGCGAAGAGATTTTAGTGGTACCTATGTACCCACAGTTTTCAGGGAGTACCACCGGTACGATTCTGGATTACCTCGGTCGTTACAATGCCGCTTTGCGTGATCCGGTTAATTTCCGTTATGTAAAGCACTACACCGATGACCCAGGTTACATTGAAGCCCTTGCTCAAAGTGTTGAGGCGTTTTGGGCAAATAACCCCAAACCTGAACGTTTATTATTGAGCTATCACGGTTTGCCGCAAGCCATGGTTGATAAGGGGGATCCTTATTTTGATCATTGCCATTTGACCGCTAAATTACTATCAGAGCGCTTAGCCGAGCACGGTGTCAAATTAGAGGTAAGTTTCCAAAGCCGTTTTGGTAAAGCAAAATGGATTGGCCCAAGCACTGAGGATATGATTAGAAAATATGCTAAAGAGGGCATTAAAACAGTGCAGGTGATTTGCCCAGGCTTTAGCGTGGATTGCTTAGAAACGCTTGAAGAAATTGCCATTGGTTGCAAAGCAATTTTCGAACAAGAAGAGGGTGGCGAGGAATTACTTTATATTCCCTGTCTTAACGCCGATGAAGCGGGCATGAATGCGCTTCAAACGATTGTAGAAAACAATCTAAAAGGTTGGTGTTAATATCTTTTCTACGTAAAAATTAAAAATCTTTAAAAAAACTCTTGAAAAAAGAGTAAACAGCTCCATATAAATCGTATATCTAGTTTTAAGGTCACGCTGAATATGAAAATATTCACTATCGTGACCTTGATTTTTTGTTACCTTTATATCATTTCAGGAATGCTTTATGACTGAGAAAAACCAAGAACAGCAACAGGCCCACGAAGAGCAGCTTGTTAGCGAAGAGGAATTAGATCAGACTGAGCCAATCAGCGAAGAGGAAATAGCTGAGAGTTTAGGTATTGATTCAGAGGATTTAGTTGCTGAGTTACAAGAGCAAGTGGCCAATATGCATGACCAGCTATTAAGAGCTCATGCCGAGGTTGAAAATGTTCGCCGTCGTAGCACCGAAGATGTAGCTAAAGCTCGTAAGTTTGCCGTCGATTCGTTTGCTGAGAGCCTAATCCCCGTGATTGATAGTCTAGAGGCTGCATTAGCTCATGAACAACAATCCGTCGAAACATATAAAGAGGGTGTTGAAACCACATTACGCCAATTGGTTCAGGCCTTTGAGCGCAATAGCTTAAAAGCAGTAGCACCAGCCGTTGGTGAGGGCTTTGACCCTAATGTACATCAGGCCATTTCTTCGGTTGGTGGTACCGACCAAGCTGCTAATACCATTGTTGAGGTATTGCAAAAGGGTTACACCCTATCAGGACGAGTGATACGACCAGCCTTAGTAGTTGTTGCTGTATAAAAATTTATAAAAAACTCTTGAAATATAAATATCCAGCCTTATATAAGTTTAGGTAAGAAATTAAAAATTGTTTTCGTAAGGAAATTACAATATGTCTAAAATTATTGGTATTGATTTAGGTACTACCAACAGCTGCGTCTCATTATTAGACGGTAAGCAAATCAAGATTATTGAAAACGCCGAGGGCGGCCGTACAACGCCATCAGTCGTTGCTTATTTACAAGATGGTGAGATCTTAGTTGGTGCACCTGCAAAGCGTCAGGCTGTAACTAACCCTAAAAATACACTATACGCGATTAAGCGTTTAATTGGTCGTCGTTTTGATGACGCCGAGGTTCAAAAAGATATCGAAATCACCCCTTATGAGATCGTTAAAGCAGATAACGGTGACGCTTGGGTTGAGGTAAATGGTAAGAAAATGGCTCCTCCTCAGGTTTCTGCAGAGGTTCTTCGCAAGATGAAAGAAACTGCTGAAGCTTTCTTAGGTGAGCCAGTAACTGAGGCTGTGATTACAGTTCCAGCTTACTTCAACGACAGTCAGCGTCAAGCGACTCAAGACGCAGGCCGTATTGCTGGTCTAGAGGTTAAGCGTATTATTAACGAGCCGACCGCTGCTGCATTAGCTTTCGGTATGGACAAAGTTGACGGTGGCGATCGCAAGATTGCAGTGTTCGACTTAGGTGGTGGTACCTTCGACGTGTCAATCATTGAGATTGCCGACGTTGACGGTGATAAGCAATTCGAAGTTCTATCAACCAACGGTGATACTTTCCTAGGTGGTGAGGACTTTGACCAGCGTATTATTGAGTACATCATCGAGGAGTTCCAAAAGGAGCAAGGCGTTGATTTATCAAAAGACGTACTCGCTTTACAGCGCCTAAAAGAAGCTGCTGAAAAAGCCAAAATTGAGTTATCTTCAACTACTCAAACTGATATTAACTTACCGTACGTAACGGCTGATGCTACTGGTCCTAAGCACCTAAACATCCGCTTAACTCGTGCTAAGTTAGAGGCCCTAGTTGAGGATTTAGTTGAGCGTACACTTGAGCCTTGCCGCGTAGCGAT
>JAAZGT010000237.1 GCA_012511095.1 Alcaligenaceae bacterium | reverse complement strand
TGAAGCCAGTGGCGGGGTTACTCCAGAAACAGCCGTAGCCATAGCTCAACAAGGGGTAAATTTAATTGCTATTGGCTGGCTAACCCATAGCGCACCTATCTTGGATATTGGCCTAGATGCGGTATAAGTCAATTTGGATTTGAGCGTCCATTTTGTTAAGCTAAGTAGTACAAATTAATCAATCGGTTTTAGGAGGAAGAGTCGGTGAGTTATGTCGATATTAATGTAGCAGATGGTCAAACCATGAAGGCTTATTGGGTGCCAGCTAAGGTAGATAATCCTAATCAAGCCCCAGGCATTGTGTTGATCCAAGAAATTTTTGGTATTAACGATGCCATGCAAGACTTAGCACAACAATGGAGCGATCTAGGCTTTAATGTTTTGTGTCCAGATTTGTTTTGGCGTCAAGAGCCTGGCGTGATTTTAGAGCCACGTGTGCCTGAGGAATTCCAAAAGGGCGTGGAGTTTATGCAGAAAATGCAACTTGATGAAAGTCTGGCTGATTTAGAGGCGACACGCGCTAAACTCGCAGAGCTTCTGGGCCATGATCGCATTGGTGCCATGGGTTACTGTATGGGTGGCCGTTTGGTGGTGCAAATGGCAGGTGAGGCTAAGATTAAATGTGCTGTTAGTTATTACGGTGTGGCATTAGAAACGGTATTGCCTGATTTACCAGCTAATGCAGCGACTAGTTTCTTGCATATTGCTGAATTAGATAGTTACGTACCCGAAGATGTACGCAAAGTCATCATAGAGTGTGTCGAGGCGCGTGATGGTTGGGGTTATGAGCTATATAGTGGTTGTGATCATGCCTTTGCTCGTCCAAAGGGTGAGCACTTTGTCTTAGAAGCCTCTAATCGCGCAAAGAAAATATCACTCGATTTTTTACAAAAACATTTAGCTTAATAAGCAATAAGAGACTACATATCATTAGGGGTGCTTTGTGCACCCCTAATTGATTATATTATTGAAGGTTTTTCTTTGACTCAGGGTCTTCTGACTCATCAGAGTCTAAGAGGTCTTGAGCAATTTCCTCTTGTAGGCTTTGGAGCTTTTCCCAAAACTCGCCACTCATATCAAAATGCTCTTGAATAGGGAATAAAGAGATATTATCTGCCTCGGCTTCACCGCCTAAGGCAAATGGCGTTAGGTAATTAAAGACCATACCTTGGGGCATTGCTTTGCCACCTAAAATGCCATCTTTATAACGTAGCCAGGTAATGGTGCTAAAGTAATCGCTCACAAACTCCTTATCGTGACTAACTAAGTCAGTAAAACTGGCAAGATTGTCGGCAATAGGCTCTAAATCACCATCGACAGTATCTAGGAAAAACACCTTGCCACTCTCAGGATCAACTAAAAAGGCATCACCAAAAATAGTGATAAATAGTAATTCCAATTGCTCTGGTACTAGCCAAGACCAAGCCTGTAATAGATCAGCGCTAGTGAAATCGCTATGATCAACGGTAATATCGCTAATCGTAAAACTAATGACTTCCTCAGACATGAGTCAATTCCTTATGGTTTAAATTTTTGTTTAAAACTAAGCTCGTCCATTGAGTAATAGCGGACAGCGTCGATTAAACTCAAAATGATGGTTAGAGGTAAATAGATTTGAGAGAGTATCAAATACAATAAGCCAGTTACGATTTGGTTTAAATAAAAGCGGTGTACGCCTAGCCAACCCAATAAAATAGCGAGCACAATCGCGATTTTACGCGGCGTGCCTTCCTCATTGAGTTTGGCATTATTGTTTTTGAATAACCAATAACTAATAATAGCCGTAATAATTAAGGCTAAGATAATTTTAAAAGGGTCTTTAAGCACATACGCTCTAAGGCCCTCATAAACTGATTGTAGGTTAATCAGCACAATGCCTGTTAGATCATAAACCCATGTGGCAAAGACATTAAATACACTTTCACCAAAGGTCAGTGCAATTAAGACTGCCGCAAATATAAATACCGTTAATAAAATATTTTTAAACATTGCTGTTTATTCCTCATATTTGAGATTGGCTAAAGGGAATAGGCGAGATGCTGGGAGTGCTTGCACTCAGCATGTCAGCAAGTAACTTGCCCGAACCTGTTGCTAGGGTCAGACCTAAAGCACCATGCCCTAGGTTTAGCCATAGATTGCCATACTGTGTTTTATCAATAATCGGTTTGCCCTTAGGTGTTGCAGGGCGTAAACCAGCCCATTGCTCCGCCTGTTCATAATTACCTGCATTTGGAAAGAGCTTTTTAGCCTCATTAATTAGAGTACGGATGCGTCTAGGATCAAGTCTGCGATCTAAACCCACTCTATCGGCCATACCAGCAATACGTAAACGATTACCGATACGGGCATAAACTACCTTGTGCTCATAGTCGGTAATGCTGACGTAAGGTGTTTGTGGTTCATTTTCGATCTCAAGAGTGAGGCTATAACCTTTAAGTGGACCCACAGGTACATTGACTTGAATTGGGCCTAATAGTTCATTGGCAAAGGAGCCTAAAGCCACTACAATGGCATCGGCATTTAAACGTTCGCCATTGCCTAGCTCAACTTCGATGTTTTTAACGCCTGGCTTATTTGATGGTATGGTGTGCAGTGCTTGGACTCGTTGACCCATCAGAAACTCAACACCTTTAGCTTCAAGGTGTTTTCGTAGAGCCACACTTAATTTATAACTATCAACTACCTCCTCGCTAGGTGTCCAAATGCCACCAACGATTTGGTCGCGAATCGGTTTAAGCGCAGGCTCTTTTTCAATGCACTCCTCGCTGTTGAGAGCATATTGCTCACAGCCCAGAGCATTTTGAATTTTTAGTTGCTTGAGCGCTGATTCAAAACTTGCTTTATTACGATGTATTACTAATTTTCCTGGACGATCAAAATCAACCCCTTTAATTTCTTTAAAAAGCTCGTGATATAAATCACGACTTAAAAAAGAAAGACTTAATAGCTCTTTAGTGGTTCGTTGGTTTTGTTCTGCTGTACACGCTTTGGCAAACTGTATGCCCCAGCAAATATCGGCTGGATTAAGTGATGGTTTCAAACGCATTGGAGCATCAGGGTTTAGGAGCCAGCGAGGCACTTGATTCAGCACACCAGGTGCTGCTAAAGGGGCAACGTAGCAATACGATAGTTGGGCGCCATTAGCATAGGTGGTTTGACGTCCTACCTCAGACTCTTGCTCAACTACAGTGACCTCAAAACCAGCCTGTTGTAGGTAATAGGCACTACATAGGCCGATAATGCCGGCGCCTAAAACGAGTGCTTTATTTTGTGCCGGATTAGATTGATTCATAGTGATTCCGTGTAAATAGTGATTAAAGCGTTTTTTTGCTTTGCTTATCTAAGGATTCTAGCCAAGCTAGCTCTTCATCGGTAAAACCAGCAAGTTTACGTGCTTCTTTATTAAAAGGACCTCTTGGGTTTGCTACACCATAGTCTTTAAGTAGGGCAGCATAGGTTTCAATAGGATCTAATTCGCGTGCTGCACATTCGGCTAAATACCAACGATTACCAATATCGACATGACCTACCTCCTCTTTTAAAATAACATCTAAAAGAGCCACACTCTTATTATCACCCACCTGAGCTAAGCGCTTTTGAATGCCAGGGGTCACGTCAAGACCACGTGCTTCTAAGGTGCGTGGTACCAAGGCTAAACGTGCTAATAAATCGTCTTTGGTCTTTTCTGCCATATCCCAGAGGCCATTGTGTGCAGTATATGAACCATAGTCGTAGCCCATGGCGCCTAAACGCTGACGTAGCATACGGAAATGCTTAGCTTCTTCTTTAGCGACTTTTAACCAATCTAGATAAAAATCCTCTTGTTGATTAGGAAAGCGCCACACAATATCTAAATGGAGGTTAATGGCATTAAATTCAATATGCGCAATGGCATGAAGGAGGGTGGCACGTCCCTCCTCAGTTTGAACGGAGCGCATGCCAACGGCTTTAGGATCCACTAACTCGGGTTTAGAGGGACGGCCGGGCAGTTGCGCGCTTTGTGCTTTTTCTTGATAATCAGCAGCCACATTAATAAAATAATCTTTTTCTAAATTGATATTTTCTACGGCAATCACTTTTGAGCAAGGGTCGGGCAATAATAAAGCATCTAAGGCTTGTTCACGTAAACAGATAGTTTGGGTCATTGTGATTTAAAATAGTTTAAGTTAAAAGCATTTTTTGAATACATTGCTTGATTTTAACGTGTGACAGTTTAAAGTACTTCAAATGAGGTAGAATTTTTAATGTACGCTACAAAATTAAAGCACAGAAGGACACTATGGATTGGTATAAAGAGTTGATTGACAGTATGCAATGGGTAGGTATTGCCTTTACCGCATCACTTGCATTGCTGTTATTAATAGGCTTTATTTTAATACGCACGACACGTTGGGCCTCGCAGTTTTGGCATATCGCAAAGACCTATTTTAACCCGATTCAAAATCCCATAGCGGTCTTAAATTTTGCCCTGATTCTCTTTCTAAGTTTATTTGGGGTGCGGGTTAGTGTCTTATTCTCAAATTGGTATAACAATATGTATACCGCGCTGCAAGAAAAGGATGAGTCCACCTTCTGGATTCAGATAATGGTCTTTGCAGTGTTAGCTATTATTCATATTTTTCGTGCTTTAACTGCATTTTATATGCAACAGGCCTTTACGATTCGTTGGCGTGAAGATCTTAACGAAAGGGTGCTTAATCAATGGTTACGCAACAAGAACTACTATCGTATGTTCTTCCTTAAGCATCAGGTAGATAACCCTGACCAGCGTATTCAACAAGACGTGGCAAGTTTTGTGGGGATCGCATTAAATCTAACTTTAGGTTTAATTACCAGCATGGTTTCAGTTGTGGCCTTTACTGTGATTTTATGGAATTTATCGGGTCCTTTGAGCTTATTGGGTGTTGAGATTCCGCGCGGGATTGTCTTCATTCTCTTTATTTATGTATTAATCGCCACTGTTTTTGCTTTTAAGATTGGTAGGCCCTTAATTCGTTTGAACTTCTTAGATGAGCGCCTTAACGCTAACTTCCGTTACTCACTGATTCGTGTCCGTGAATATGCAGAGAGTGTAGCTTTTTATGGAGGTGAAAAGGTCGAGGGCTTTAAGTTATTGCAACGCTTTAAGCAGGTGATTGATAACGTTTGGAATATTGTGTTTCGTTCATTGAAGTTCCAAGGGTTTAACTTTATCGTTTCCCAAGTGGCTGTGATTTTCCCATTTATCTTACAGGCACCGCGCTTTTTTTCAGGTCAATTAACCTTAGGTGGCATGATTCAAACAGCGCAGGCCTTTGGTAGCCTACAAGATAATTTGTCTTTCTTCCGTACTGCCTATGATGATTTTGCTGGTTTTAAGGCAGTCTTAGACCGTCTAACCGAGTTTATGGGAGCGATTGATGAGGTTGAGGAATTACCTCACCCAGAGGTGGTGCAAAATGCCGATCAAGTGGCGATGCGCAATGTGACCATTAGCACCCCAGGTGGTCGCCGTTTAGTAGAAAATCTAAGCTTCGAGGTGGAGCCAGGTGAGGCCTTATTAATACGTGGTCCGTCAGGGACCGGTAAAACCACGATATTGCGTACGATGGCGGGCTTATGGCCTTATGCTGAGGGTGATATTACGTGTCCTAAAGATGATGCATTATTTTTATCGCAAAAACCGTATCTGCCCGAGGGTCATTTAATCGATGTGCTCTATTATCCATTCCACGCTCCTGAAAATGCACATGAAGAGGCGATTAAGGTGTTAGAAACAGTGCATCTAGGTCATATTGTGCATCGCATTGATGAGGTAAATAACTGGATGCATATCCTTTCTTTAGGTGAGCAACAGCGTGTGGCTTTTGGTCGTATGCTCTTAACTAAGCCGAGCGTGGCTTTTTTAGATGAGGCGACTTCAGCGATGGACGAGGGTTTAGAATACTATATGTATAAACTAATTCGTCAAGAGTTACCTGAGATGCGCTTAATTAGCGTGGGTCACCGTAGTACGTTATTGTCCCATCATAGCCATATTTTAAATTTAGAAACTAATGCTTCTTGGTATATGCAGAGTTCCGAACAGGCACTCCAAGAGGTCTCAGAGGCAGTATGGGCAAGGCCTGTGTCAGTTAGACCTAAAGGTGCTAGTGAATCAGCCACAGAGCAATAAGCGTTAACCGTTTTGCTAGTAGGTGATTATGAACTAAACGAGTCGTAGTAGAATAAACTGAAGTTGTTAGCCTTTTATCGCTACGCCAATACTCACATGTGGAGGGCATTATGTCTAAAACCAAATTAGCAATCGTCTATTACAGTTCCACTGGTCATAACTACCAGATGGCAAAATGGGCCGAAGAAGCAGCTCTAGAGGCTGGCGCCGAGGTGCGTGTACTCAAGGTTCGAGAGTTAGCGCCTGATGTCGCTATTGATTCTAATCCAGCATGGCGTGAACACGTCAACGCCACACAAGATGTACCCATTGCTACCCGTGACGATCTCGAGTGGGCCGATGCTATTATTTGGAGTTCACCGACTCGCTTTGGTGTGCTTGCTGCACAAATGAAGCAGTTTATTGATGAATTAGGCGGTTTTTGGGCTTCAGGCGGCACGGTAAATAAGGTGGTTAGTGCCATGACCTCAGCGCAAAACACGCATGGTGGTCAAGAGGCAACGATATTGTCTATATATACCATTATGATGCACTGGGCTGCGGTGATAGTACCACCAGGTTATAGTGATCCGGTTATTTATAAGTCCGGCGGTAACCCTTATGGCGCCTCAGCAACAGCAGATGGTCAGGGTCTTACTGATGAACTCAAAGCCTCAGTGCAGGTGCAGACGCGACGTACCTTAGATATAGCAAGCAAGATAAAGTCATAATTGTTATTATTCATAATCGAGGCTCTATTTAGGGCCTCGATGTTCATTTATGGTCGAGCAAAGGCCGATTTTAGAGCACAAATAAAACAAAGCAAGGCTTGAGCTCCTCTCTTTTAATTCCCCTAATACGATAACACTCCTTCCTCAGGGGCTAGATAATTGTCTATTGAGCATCAGCTCGTCCTCAAATTGATGTATGTCGATGATGGCCAATGTGGGTAATTGCGAGAGTCAGTTACTCACAGTTCAAGCGATGCGTGTGAAAGGGCAATGTTAATTTACAGACAGCTGGTCTCGGTGAGAATAGTGTATCTAATAGCCCTAGTCTTCGAGTGACTGCGTGTTTAAGCTATGTGAACAATTTGCAGGCATTACAATAATGCATATAGCTAAATGGATTAGTGAATTGCGCTGATTATTATTTTTGGATTATTAGATGGATTTTGTATTGTCTTGGGAATTGCTATTGCTCTTATTTAGTATTGCTGTATTAGCGGGCTTTATTGATACATTGGCTGGTGGGGGCGGTTTAATTACTGTGCCAGTATTGCTTTTAAGTGGCTTGTCGCCGATTCAAGCCTTAGCTACTAATAAGATCCAAAGTGCATTTGGTACGATGGTAGCCACGGGCAATATGTTTCGTAACCGTTTAATTAAAATAGAAAACATTCGCTTCCCCTTTTGTATGTCCTTATTAGGCGCTGCTTTGGGGACGCTTTTAGTGCAGCAACTCAATGTCGCTTTGCTTGATGTGGTCATACCACTGGTCTTAGTGTTAATCGGTTTATATTTCTTATTTGCCAAGGGAGCAGGGGCTGTTGAGCGTAAGCCACGAGTCCGCGAAAGGGTATTTAATACGGCCGTTGTGCCTGCCATTGGTTTTTATGATGGTTTATTTGGTCCTGGTACCGGTTCTTTTTTCTCCCTAGCTAATGTCGCTTTAAGGGGGGAGCAAATTGTACAAGCCACCGCTAAAGCAAAGGCTTTTAATTTCGCAAGTAATATTGCTTCTGCCCTCGTCTTTATGTTGGGTGGAAAGGTACTTTGGTCAGCAGGTATTGCAATGATGATTGGACAGGTTATTGGTGCCACACTAGGCTCCAAGGTCATGATCAGTCATGGTGCTAAGGTGATAAGACCCATTATTGTCACGGTTTGTTTTTTGATGGTTATACGCTATTTATGGGATAAATTTTAATTTTTCTTAGTACAACCGCAACATACAGTTCAATCACATAAGCTTTTCACTTATCATAGAGTGAGATACTTTATTAATAACCACAAGGATTAATGTGAGCAATCGCAGAGATGATTTAGATGCCGAAATTCCAATTTTATTAGTGCCAGGGGATCAAGCTTCAGCCTATGATCCCGATGTGCCTATGCGCGAGGATATTCTGGCTTTTTTCAGAACACAGGGCGATGGCATCGAGTTGGAACAGCTCATTGAGCACTTTAAAGTCGAGCGCGAAGCTACTTTAATCGGCCTCAAAAGACGCTTAACCGCCATGGTACGCGATGGTCAGTTACTGACGCGCGCTGGTTCTTGGCATATGGTTAAATCCAACCCCGCTATTTTAGAGGGTCGGATTCAAGGGCATCGCGATGGTTTTGGATTTTTTATTCCAGACAATAAAGAGTTGCCAGATATTTTTCTACCACCTATTGAAATGCGTAAGGTCCTGCATGGTGATCGCGTGTGCGTTAACCCAACTGGTAATTACAAGGGCAAATTAGAGGGTAGTATTGTTGAGGTCCTAGAGCGAGGTACCACAAAGCTTGTCGGCCGTGTATTGCACGAAGCTGGTAATTACGTGGTGGTGCCCGAGGATCAACGTATTAAACATGATTTATATATTGCTCCGGCTGATTTAGCGGGAGCGCATCATGGTCAAGTGGTGAGTTGTGAGATTATTCGTCAACCAACGCGTCACTTGCCACCACAAGGCAAGATCATAGAAATTCTGGGTGAGATCGATGATCCAGGTATGGAAATTGAGATTGCTGTACGTAAGTTTGAGGTGCCACACGAGTTTAGCGAAGCGACACTTAATGAAGCGTCCAAATTACCTTCAAGGGTAATGGCTGTTGACATGCCTGGTCGTGTTGATTTGCGTGACTTGCCGTTTTTTACCATTGATGGTGAGGATGCACGAGATTTTGATGATGCCATTTATGGTGAATTAACTGAGGTGCCAAGTGGCAAGAGCACTAAAAAAGCATGGCGTTTATTAGTGGCTATTGCGGATGTGTCACATTATGTGAAACCTGATTCGCCTATTGATGAAGACGCGCTGGAACGAGGTACCAGTGTGTATTTCCCGCGCCGTGTCATTCCTATGCTCCCAGAGAGCTTATCCAACGGTATTTGCTCATTAAACCCAGATGAGGATCGTTTGGTGTTGGTGTGCGATATGTTGGTGCATGCCACCGGCGCACATGCGGGTACGGTACAAGGTTATCAGTTTTATCCAGCAGTGATTTGTTCACATGCCCGTACTACCTATACTCAAGTTTGGGATATGATTCAACAGCCTGATGGCCCAACTGCTCATGAGTTTGAGGTGGTAAAGGATCAGGTATTACAGCTTTATGAGTTATACCAACTCTTTGCCCAACAGAGAGTAAATCGCGGTGCCATGGATTTTGATACGGTAGAAACTCAGATTGTCTGTAATGAATTGGGCAAAATTGAGCGTATTGTGCCATTGCATCGCAATCACGCCCACCGCCTAATTGAGGAGTTTATGTTAGCGGCCAACACCTGCGCAGCTGACTTCTTAACTCGTAATAAGCGTTTAGGCTTATACCGAGTGCATGAGAGCTCTACTCCTGAAAAGCTTGGTCAATTACGAGAGTATTTACGTGGTTTAGGCTTGACCTTAGGGGGTGGTGATACACCAAGCAGTTTGCATTTTGCCGAATTGCTTAATAAGGCCAGAGCGCGTGATGATTTTGAAGTAATTCAAACGATGATTATGCGCTCCATGTCACAAGCTATTTATACCCCTGATAACTCAGGTCACTTTGGCTTAGCTTATGATAACTATGCGCATTTCACGTCACCAATTAGACGCTATCCTGATTTATTAAATCATCGTGTCATTAAGGCGGCTCTTAAGCGCAGAAAATACACGCCTAAGGTTGATGGCATTGAGCGTCACAAGGGTGAGCCTCTCAAAGAGTACGAGCACAGTGTTTGGGACCGCCTAGGTATTGTGTTATCAGCTCACGAAAGGCGTGCTGATGAGGCCTCTTATGATGTCGAAGCTTGGTTGAAGTGCTGGTATGTGCGTGAGCACATTGGTGAGGTTTTTAGCGGTAAGGTGACTGGGGTTACCAGTTTTGGTCTTTTCATTACCTTAGATAACCTCTATGTCGAAGGTCTAGTACATATTTCAGAATTAGGTACTGAGTACTTTAAATTTAACGAAGCCATGCACGAATTACGTGGAGAGCGTACTGGTAAACGTTACCGCTTAACTGATGAGGTTCATGTTCAGATTACTCGGGTTGACTTAGAGGCGCGACGCATTGACTTTGCGTTGGTAGAAAATCCGC
>JAAZGT010000030.1 GCA_012511095.1 Alcaligenaceae bacterium | reverse complement strand
GTGTTAATAAAGAACTGCGCAGACGCCGAATGTGGGTCTTGTGTACGAGCCATAGCAATGGTGTATTTGTCATTTTTTAAACCATTATCAGCTTCGTTTTTGATTGGCGCGTTAGTGTCTTTCTGGTTCATGCCAGGCTCGAAACCACCACCTTGAATCATGAAGTTAGGAATCACACGATGGAATACGACATTGGTGTAAAAACCGTCTTTAACGTAGTTAAGGAAGTTTTCGGTAGTTACAGGTGCTTTTTGACCATCAAGCTCCAGAACGATATCACCCTTGTTGGTGACTAATTTAACGCGTGTATTAGACATTGAACTTACATCCTTTTGATTACTTGTTTGTGAAAAGGCCATGCCAACAGGTGCCATGGCTAATGTTGCCACCATAGTTAATGCAACTAAACTTTTTGATTTTAACATCATTTGCTTACTGTCCTTGTTGTATGATTCGACGAACTGCTTCGGCTGCTTGTTGTGCACCACGAACTCGTTGTTTGGCGGCTTTATCGAAGCTTTGTTCGGCTTTGAGTAAATGTACCACACCCAGGTTGCGTTGAGCTATACCGTAATTAGGTCTAAGGGTGGTCGCCATAGTTAAGGACTCATAAGCTTCATCTAATAAGCCTAACTGCATTTGCATTGCTGCAAGGTTGTTATAAGGTTCGGGTAATTCGGGGTATTTACTACTAAGATTTTTATAGCTGCTTAATGCCTGTTGACTTTGGCCAGAAGCCGCATAGGCGCGAGCCTCTAAAAAACGTAGTTGCACGTCTTCGCCAGGGCTTTCAATATAGCCACTACTAGTAAATACCTTGTGAATTTCATTTAAGGCGGTTTGATATTGCCCCGAATTAATTAAACTATTAATACGATTGCTTAATTGAGTGCGAGTTTCGGGAAGACTGGTGTCGACCGATGGCTCTAGAGCTTTTAAAACCTTAGCTAAACCACGCCAACCGCCTTCGCGCTCAAGCTCATCATCAACAGTTGAGGTGCTAGTAGAGCTATCGATGCGGCGTGCAGGGATAGCTTCAATGCTCTTGTGTGGTGTTGCAATGGTCTGACCATAGGGAGTAAGGCGCTGCGTCTCTTCGAGCTGATAGATATCAACATTGTCGATCACGTTTAAATTAAGCGGATCGCTTAGGGGATCAACTTCACCCTGAGGATCGGAGATGATTATGCGGCCAGTTTCATCAATTGGAAGTGGCACATCGGGTAAATCAGTAAGGGGAATATATTGGGCTAAAGTAGCTGTGCTAGCACAGCTTAAAGCCAAGGCAAAAGCCAAATTAAATGAAATCTTTCTCTTATTCATCGGGGCAATACTCAACAGAAAAGGCGCTAGATTGCTATACTTAACGATCTTAATTAATCTTCTATTGTATCTTTATTTCTCATAACCTATGTTGATATATAACTCTTTGACACGTCGCAAAGATGAATTAAAGCCTGTTGAACCTAATAAAATCCGTATGTATGTTTGCGGCATGACTGTTTATGACTTCTGTCATTTGGGGCATGCGCGCATGTTGGTCAGCTTTGATGTGGTGCAGCGTTGGTTGCGCAGCCAAGGTTATGAGGTTACTTATGTACGTAACGTCACTGATATTGACGATAAGATTATTCGTCGTGCGGTGGCTACTCAACAACGCTTACACCAAGTTACAAGTTTTTTCACCGAGGCCATGCATGCCGATGAGCGTGCCCTAGGTGTGCAATCACCTGATCATGAGCCACGCGCTACGCGTCATGTCCAAGGCATGGTCGAAATTATTCAAGCACTTGAGGAAAAGGGTCTAGCCTACCAAGGTGCCGATGGTGATGTGAATTTCCGTGTTCGCCGTTTCCCTGATTACGGTAAGTTATCAGGTCGTACCCCTGATGAAATGCGCGCAGGTGTGCGTGTGGCTGTATCCGATGCCAAAGAGGATCCCCTCGACTTTGTCTTATGGAAAGCGGCCAAGGCCGAAGATCCTGAGGACACTAAGTGGGATTCGCCTTATGGTGTAGGTCGTCCTGGCTGGCACATCGAGTGTTCTGCCATGAGCCGTGATTTATTGGGTTTGCCTTTAGATATTCATGGGGGTGGTCCAGATTTGAAATTCCCTCACCATGAAAATGAAATTGCCCAGTCTGAGGGCGCATATGGTGGCTCTTTAGCCAATCTATGGATGCATTGTGGCCCGCTAATGGTCGACGATGACAAAATGTCTAAATCACTCGGCAACTTTATGACTATTCGCCAAGTGATCGCTAAGGATAATGTTAATCCTGATGTGGCTGACTATCCGTACAATGTACGTGAGGCCGAGATGTTACGCTTCTTTATCGTACGTAATCACTACCGTAGCCAGCAAAACTTTGCCCCTGATAATTTAAATGATGCGCAGGTGGCTTTAGACCGTTTCTATCAGGGTCTAAACAACATTGGTTTTGATGCGGTTGAGGTCGACTGGGATAGCGAGCATGCTAAAGCCTTTAAAGCGGCGATGAATGACGACTTTAATACGCCTGTAGCTATTGCTGTTTTATTTGATATGTTAAACCAAGCTAATCGTGAAAAAGATCGTGCCTTAGCGTCACAAATGCGTGCTTTAGCAGGTGTATTAGGTATTTTGCAGCAAGACCCCGCTGAGTATTTGCGCTCTTATTCGCGTTATACACGCTTAGGTGGGACCCAAGATAGTGCAGAAGCCCTTAGCGAAGAGGCGATTGAGGACTTAATTCAACAACGTACAGAGGCTAAATCCGCTAGGGATTTTGCCTTAGCAGATCAAATCCGTGACCAGTTAAAAGAGGCTGGCATTGAGTTAGAGGATAAACCAGGTGGCTTAACCCAATGGCGTAGGGTGTAATATGCCAAGAGCCACAAAAAAATTAGCTTATTGGGATGATGCAGTCGAGCATTTAAAAAATAACGACCGTATTCTCAATAAAGTGATAAGCCATTATGAAGAAGAGTATTTCCAAGCTAGCAATCAAGGAGCCTTTACCACCTTGGCAAGGTCATTGATATCAGTGCAGTCTTCAGAAGAGCGTGCTAATGAAACATGGCGTAGTTTAGTGGAGCTTTGTGGACAAGGCCCCACCATTCAATGTATATCTTCGCGCAATGTTGCTCAGTTAATGAAGATCGGTATTGCTAGACGTAAGGCAACAAATTTAATTGATCTTGCAAAACACTTTGAAGCAAAAACCGTTAATCCTACAAAATGGTCTAAAATGTCTGATCAAGAGGTGATTAACGATCTGTGTCAAATTCGTGGCATTGGTCCATGGACTGCGCAGATGTTTTTAATTTTTAATTTACATCGCCCCAATGTATTACCCCTAGAAGACGCTAGGCTGCTTAAGGCCGTATCTAAGCATTATTTTAGTGGTGAGCCTGTGTCCCGTTTTGAGGTTCGTGAGCTTGCAGATAATTGGAAACCTTGGCAGACTGTAGCTACTTGGTATATGTGGCGTAGTCTTGTTGACGGTGGCGTAGCATAGTAGGTATATTACTCAACTGAGTACAAAGGTATTAGAGCAAAAAGATGAAAAACACCTATCTAGAATTTGAAAAGCCAATTGAGGAATTGGAGCAAAAAATTGATCAGTTACGCTATATGTCAGGCGACTCGGTTGTTGATATCTCCGAGGAGATCGCCAAACTGCAGCAAAAAAGTGATGATTTAACTGCGTCAATTTATAAGAAATTAACCCCGTGGCAAACCGCTTTAGTTGCGCGTCATCCACAGCGTCCGTATACCTTAGATTATATTGAGGCGCTTTTTACTGATTTCCACGAGTTGCATGGTGATCGCATGTATGCTGATGACCATTCAATTGTTGGTGGTTTAGCGCGTTTTAATGGTGAGCCTTGTGTGGTTATGGGTCACCAAAAAGGTCGTGACACCAAAGAGCGCGCACGTCGTAATTTCGGTATGCCAAGACCTGAGGGCTACCGCAAGGCTTTACGTTTTATGCGTTTGGCCGAAAAATTCGGTTTACCCATTTTTACCTTTATTGATACCCCGGGTGCTTATCCTGGTATTGGCGCCGAAGAGCGTGGTCAATCTGAGGCGATTGGTAAAAACTTATACACTATGGCTGAGCTTAAAGTACCTTTAATCGCTACTATTATTGGTGAAGGTGGTTCTGGTGGGGCTTTAGCGATTGCCGTTGGTGATGTGGTGCAGATGTTGCAATACGCTACTTACGCGGTAATTTCACCCGAGGGCTGTGCCTCTATTTTATGGCGTAGTGCTGATAAGGCATCCGTTGCGGCTGAGGCCTTAGCTATTACGGCACCTAAATTAGAGCAATTAGGTCTCATTGACAAGGTTATTGAGGAGCCAGTTGGTGGTGCACATCGTGATTCTAAATTGATGTACAGAAATTTACGTCGCGCTTTATCTGAGTCATTGCGTTCAGTTGCTGGTTTAGATTCACAGACCTTAGTTAATCGACGTCTCGAGCGTTTAATGAATTATGGTAGTTTTGTCGAAAAAGCTTAAGGAGCTTAGCAGTACTTACTACCCTCAATTAGCGCCATTTTATGAAAGCAAAGCGACCGCTGTTTTAACTAAACCGCTGGTCGCTTTACTAACTTCTCTACAGCAGTCTTCTGAGCAAAACTCATTCAACTCGAAGCTCGCCATTGGTTTAAGTGGTGGCGCTGACTCGTCGATGCTACTGGCCACCTTAGCGCCTTTAGTTCGACAACTAAATATCAACTTGCATATTGTTCATATTCATCACGGCTTAATGGATGACGCTGATGCTTGGGCAACACATTGTCAGGCATTAGCAAATTACCTTGGTTTTGAATGCCAAGTTTTACCTGTCAAGGTGGAGCAGCAAAGCGGTTTAGGCGAAGAAGCAGCGGCTCGCGTGGCTCGTTATCAAGCCTATAGTGATTATTGTCAACAACAAGGAATTGCACATTTTATCTTAGCGCATCACCTCAATGATCAGGCTGAAACTTTATTGTTACGATTATTGCGCGGAGCAGGTGTTAAGGGCATGGGTGGCATGTTAGATGAGCATTTCTATGGTGCGGTGACATACCATCGTCCATGGTTAGCAATAGATAGAAAAATCATCACTACTGCCGCTGAAAAATTTACTGAGCTTAGTGGCTTTGAAATGATCCGCGATCCCAGTAATTTAGATATTCGCTACAAAAGAGCGGCGGTGCGGCGCTTATTAATACCTGGCCTTGATAAAGCATGGCCCCAGTGGAAACAAACGCTCAGTCGTCACGCTCGTATGATGCTAGATGCGCAGAGTCTTTTAGATGAGGTGGCAGAAAGTGATTTGCAGCAACTTGATTTACGAGATGGAGGCAAGGATTTTTGCCTAGCTTCGTGGCGTGAATTATCAGAGCGTAGGCAAGCTAATGTCTTACGTTATTGGTTAGCGATGCACAATATACCGATGCCTACAGAGCGTCGTATTAATGATTGGTTGCGCCAATTGCGTGAAGTGCATCAACTGGGATTTGATAGGGGCCTAAGTTTAAAGCATAATCGATGGCATATTGCTGTTGAGCGTGGCCGAGTACGTCTTAGCTAAAAACTTTTTACCCCAAGGCTTTTATGCAAATATCAGCTGTAATGCCATTCCAACCACGATAAGCCAGATAAATACGACTAGGCCTAAGGCAAAGGGACGTGGTCCTGCGGCTTTAAAGGTTGAAAGCTGGGTGCTTAGTCCTAAACCCGCCATCGCCATCATTAATAAAATATTATCTACTAATAAAATGTTAGCGATTAACTCTTGAGGTAGTGGTAAAACCGAATTGAGCACAATCATTAACAAAAACCAAACCGCAAACCACGGTAGGACAATACGTTTCGATGCCTCACTTGCTCCGTCTTTACTTCCTTGACTATAAAACACAAAAGAAATCACAAATAAAAAGGGTGCCAACATAATCACGCGCACCATTTTGGCCAAAATAGCTGTGTCTGCAACATCCGTCCCTAAAACCTTGCCGATGGCTACAACCTGTGCTACTTCGTGAACTGAAGAGCCTACATAAACGCCAAAAGCAGAGTCTGTGATGTATTGAGTCACGAAGGGATAGAGTAGAGGGTAAATAAATATCGCTAAGGTTCCGAATAATACAATGATAGTAACTGCTTGACTAACTGCAGCAGTACGGGCTTTAGCGACCGATGCAGTAGCCATGATCGCTGCAGCACCACAAATACTACAACCCGCACCGCTCAAAATGCTGGTGTCTTTATCCATTTTTAGAACCCTAGTACCAAAATAATAACTTAGTAAAAAAGTGGAAATCAGCATGATGGCATCAATCACAATAGCTTCTAGTCCGAGTGCCCACACCTTATTAATGGTTAAATTAAAACCATACAAAATAATTCCTAAACGCAGTAACTTACTTTTTGCAAAATTGATGCCTTCATTAGTTGCTTTACTGATCCGCTTTAAAAAGGTATTACCCACAACCATTCCCAATAAAATGGCATAGATGAGTGGGCTAAGGCCATAGGCTTGGCCAATGCCCATTTTGACCAATATAGTGGACACAATCACTATGCCAGCAATAAGAATTAAACCAGGCAACAAAGGTGTTATTTGGCTGAGAGCTGTGGTCGAGGTTTTGTTATGATTTTTAGGTTGTTGATTCATTGATTAAAAGCGTTTACTAAAACTGTGAGCCCTAATTTGATTAAAGGCATTTATATTAAACCTTTTAAAGTCTAAATGAAAATCAGTAATATGCTTATAATCTATCAATAAAATTGATACATCATCAAATAATTGATTTATAGGATTGAAGTGAGAATTACCTTAAAACAATTAGAAGTTTTTTTAGCGGTATATCACCAAGGCACTACTGTGGCAGCTGCAGAGCATTTATTTCTATCTCAGTCTGCCATTAGCATGGCCTTGAGTGAATTAGAAAAACAATTGGATACGGTCTTGTTCCAACGAGTCGCTAAAGGTTTGGTACCTACTCAAGAAGCTCATATGCTGAGCTCAATGGCGGGTGCTGCCTTAAAGCAAGTAGAGCAAATAGAGCATGTATTTAATCTTAAGGTAGCACGTTTAGTAATCGGAGCAAGTACCACCATTGGTAATTATTTGCTGCCTAGTGTAATACGCAAATTTCAAGAACAACACGCAGAGATTGATATACGCTTAGCTATTTTTAATAGTACGGATATTTGTGAAGGCTTAGTCAACTATGATTATGATCTAGGCTTTATTGAAGGTGATAATCCTTTTGTGGAGCTTAAGGCAAGTCCTTGGATGCAAGATGACTTAGTTTTATTTGCCGCTAAAGAAAGTCGTTTTATCAAAAGATCTGGATCCTTACTTAGCATTAGTGATTTAGAAAAAATTCCTTTAATTCTTCGAGAAGTGGGTTCAGGAACCCGTATTTTTGTACAAAAACATCTACTTCAACACATGGAGACCTCATCGGTGATGGAGTTGGGTAATTCTGAGGCAATAAAACAGGCAGTGGTAAATGATCTTGGTGTGGGTTGTTTGTCGCGTTTTGCATTAAATGAATTATTAGAGTT
>JAAZGT010000236.1 GCA_012511095.1 Alcaligenaceae bacterium | reverse complement strand
CCGCGAGTAGATTTTCTATTTATCTACATTTTTTGTGCTATACCGCTTTTATTTACCCGAAGCTCCATCGCTGAACATTTGGAACGTACTAGCCATACTGGTTTCTATATTGGCTTAGCGATTTGGTTAGTCGCTTTTTGGCTGGTAATAAAATACTATTTTCTTCCGGATTTTGCCATTATTAAACTTAAAAAAAATGGCAAAGTAGTTATGGCAGAGATTGTAGGTGATTCTCATCAAGCCTTTTCTGGTTTACCACCATTGTCTTCGCATGAAAATGGTTTAGATGATGTGGAGCAGTTTCCTAAGGAATACGCAGATCGTCAGATCAGAGTACAGTTCGCTAATCTATCAGACACTCTAATCACTCATGTCTTTTCCATGCCGGTTGATAGCTTATCGTCTTCTCGTCTTGATGAAATTATTAAAACGCAAAATCAACGCTTAGCAATCGAGTACGAGGATGATGCTCATGCTTATATGCCAGTGTGGCTTAACACAAAGGCAACGACACCCGTTTTTGCACTTGCGAATGAGCATGGTCGAGTTACTCGCGGGCATATTAGCTTAGGCATATGTTTGATGATTATCACTTTGCTACAGATGATCTTGCCATTGCTTTATGTGGCACAAACCACGCAACACCTAAGCGATGATGTATTTACCTTGTTCAATACCGTCACTGTTTGGCATTGGGGGCCTTTGTGTAATATTGGCCTTTT
Source organism: Alcaligenaceae bacterium (assembly GCA_012511095.1). Lineage (GTDB taxonomy): Bacteria > Pseudomonadota > Gammaproteobacteria > Burkholderiales > Burkholderiaceae_B > Oligella. Next base: position 5,209 of record JAAZGT010000236.1, on the reverse strand, counting down.
ATGGATATATCATAGTCACCACTCCGTTGAGGCAGGGCCCAATGGTGTTCCAGTTGAGGTCATTAAGCTCTCGGGGCTTAAAAGTACCACCGAATCCATTACTTGGAAACAGACACATTATAGTGGTGATGATCCTGCTTATCGAATTGATGTGGCTTATAAGGATAATACTGGTCAATTACATACCTTACACTTTACAGAGAGCATTTCTACCATTCAAAAACTAAAACTTGATGCGATGTCACCCCATCGTCCCATTCTTTATCTGAATAATCAAAAAGATAAAATTATTTTTGCTGATCGTGATGATGGGCAGTTTATTTGAGTAGAGCTGGCAAATAATCCCAAACTGTGTGAAGTGCTCTCATACAAAAACAACAAGGCTCTGATAAATATATATTATCGGAGCCTTGTACTTGTATGGCAGTCGCACTGCCATGTTTCAATTAATTATTCAGCAATTGCTTCTACTGAAACATTAATAACCATCTCATCGCTTACTGCTGGTGCAAAAAGATCAGCATCGAAATCACTACGTAAAATAGTGGTGGTAGCATTGGCACCAATCGCATCTTTTTCTAACATTGGGTGCGCAGTATTAGCAAAGTGAGTCACCTCTAAAACGACTGGCTTAGTAATACCTTTAATAGTTAAATCGCCTTCAATGGTCTTAGGTGCATCACCTTCAAAATTAACCTTAGTTGACTTAAAAGTAGCAGTTGGGTACTTTTCGGTATTTAACATATCCGGACCTTGGATATGACTATCAAATTCCTCGAAACCTGTACTGATGGCCGTCATATCGAGTGTGATATCGAGCTTTGCAGTCTTAGCCTCTTTGTCGTACACAATGGTACCGCTCGTGTTATCTAAGCGTAATTGTTGTGTAGAAAGTCCCAAATGGCTATAAGAAAAGCTTGGGAAAGTGTGGCTAGGGTCAATTTGATAAGTTTGCTCAGCGGCAAAAGCTTGTGTTGCAAAAAGAGCTGAAAGTAATGTAGTTGCAAATAATTTTTTCATAAAATTCTCCAATAAAATGTGAAGACTTATCGTTTAATAAAATCTTATGCTCTTATTATATATAGTGATAAAACATAAATAAATATTCTAAATCGATATATACTATTTCTATATCAGAAATAATCATTAGGCTAATACATCATGGATAAATTATTAGCGATGCGTGTATTTGAGCGCGTTGCCGATGAAAAAGGCTTTGCTGCAGCGGGTCGTGCCTTAGATATATCACCACCTGTAGTGACGCGTATCATTGCTCAGCTAGAGGCTGAGCTTGGGGTCCGACTGTTCCATCGTACAACGCGACGCGTTGCTTTGTCAGAGGCAGGGGAGCTTTATTTAGAAAGAGTGCGCAAGATTCTCGACGATGTGGAGCAAGCTCGAGAGTTAGTTAGTTCGCATAGTGAGCAATTGTCTGGGGTTTTGCGGATTTCATCTGATGCGGCTTTAGCCAGTAACTTGATAGCACCCACGATATCGGGTTTCAGGCAATTATATCCAGGCATCATTATGGATGTTATGGTTAGAAGCCAGCGGACTTTGCCCATTGAGGACTTTGATATTACTTTGTTTAGTTCCACTGTGGGTACTGATTTAGCGGTGGTCGCGCGTCGTATTTTACAATCCGATGCGATTTTAGTAGCTGCTTCCTCTTATATTGAGCGTCGTGGTGCGCCTGAGACGTTGCAAGATTTGATTGATCATGATTGTATTCACACTCGGCGTGATGAAGAGCCTTTTAGGGGTTGGACTTTATGGTGTCCTGATAAACCCAATGACACTGAGGTGATCGAGGTTGAGCCAGTGCTTATAGCTAATCATACAGATACGTTATTAAAAGCGACTCGAGACGGTTTAGGTATTGCTTCGATGGCGACTAATTTGGTGCAACCTTATCTGGCAAGCGGTGAGATGGTGCGTGTTTTGGCGCCGTGGATTACAGGGCAGTTAGTGATGTACGCTGGGTTTCCTAGTCGTCAGTTTATTCCACAACGAGTACAGGTGTATTTAGATTATCTTATAGAATATGCGCGTGAGCATAATGTATAAAGCCAGAGTTAGTAAAATATAGGATTGAAAATTTAGAGGTTATTTATGATTATTCATATGGTGTTATTTAAGTTTGAAAATGAATTGCCAGTTGATTTTGAGGCAACTGTTAGGCATCATTGCGAGCAGATTAGGCAACATTGTGAGGGCGTTATTCTCTTCGACATAAAAGAGAATTTCTCTGATCGTTCGCGTGGTTTTAACTTCGGCTTGTCTAGTATTTTTAAGGATAAAGAGAGCTTAGATAATTACCAACCACATCCTGTTCATCAAGCGCTTAAGGATTACTTAGATAATTTCCCAGGTGAGCGTTTAGTTTATGATGGCGATTTAGATGCAGACTGCGTAGTAAACGGTCTATAAAACCAAGCCCTGAGTACACGTTGCTCAGGGTTTTTTATGGTGACGATTTTTATACCAATCTCTGACTGATACCATTAATGACAGGCTAATAATAAGAAATACACCGACATAGCCTGCGAGCATCGCAGTCATCCACGAGTAACTACTTTGTAGGCTAAATACCAACGAGGTAATTATTGCTATGCCGACAGAGGTACCGATACGTTGCCCTGTTTGCACAACGGCACCAGAGCTGCCTGCATAGTCCAAAGGCACTTCGCTAAGGGTGAGGGCTTGGTTAGGGCTGATAGTAATACCTTGGCCCATACCAAAGAAGCTAAGGCCTATTATTAGCCACCAGATGCTCAAACCATGTTGCTCATTTAGGTAAATAGCGAGCATACAAAGCACGATCCCAAATAAAGCCGTGCTAATGCCTGTAATCACAACAAGCACCCCATAAGTGCCTACCGCATTACCGGCGCGATTAGAAGCCCAACTCGTTAGTAAAGCAGCAGGCACACCAATAAAACCCGCAGTAAAGGCACTAAAACCTAGTACTTGCTGTAAATAAATGGGCACAATAACCCAGACACTCGACATACCTAAAAAGAATAAACTCATCACAATGCTACCGTTGCGATAGCTTGGTATAGAAAAGATAGCCAGATTGACCATTGGCCGCAGTCCCTTTCTTTCGTAAAATCGCTCCCAAAAAATAAAGAGCATAATTAGAAAAAATCCGAACGGTAATAATAACCAGAGTTTAGGGTTTCGATAAGACTCTACAAAAGGAAACAAGATCGCTAATACAGCAGCGGCAAGAATTAAGGCGCCGATAGGGTCAAGTGAGCTAAACCAGCCAGGTTGTTTAAATTTATCTAATAGTAGTAAGGGTCTAGGGAACCACAACCATGCCAGCACGATGGTTAATACACCTGCGGGTACATTAATTAAAAAGGTCAGGCGCCATCCTAAATCAGATCCAAATAGCTTAATGATTAAACCGCCCAATACTGGACCAATAGCCACTGACAAGCCCACGGCAGTACCAAAGAGACCAAATGCCCAGCCACGCTCCTTACCGTGGAAATATTGTTGAATCATCCCCACGCCTTGGGGATTTAAAAAACCAGAGCCGATGCCTTGAAGTACACGTGCAATATTTAAGGATAAGGGGTCGGGCGCAAAGCCCGCCACGATAGAAGCAAAGGTAAATAAAAAAGCCCCAAAAATGAACAAAGCGCCACGACCAAATAGATCACCAGCACGCCCCGCACTGACTAAGAAAACCCCAAAACTCAGGGCATAGCCAGAAAGAATCCATTGCAAATCGGCAAAGGAAGTCTGTAGACTACGTTGTATTGAGGGTAGGGTGACATTCACAATACTGATGCTCAGTAAGGTCATAAAAATGGCACTGAGCACCACCAGTAAAATTCGTTTACGTGCAGGGTCGATGGGTGGGCGAGCAAAGCTTTGCTCGGTGTTTTGGCTCATCCTTGCTCCTTGGTAATTAGTGATTAAAAATAATGTTTAACATTAAACTATTGACTCAAAAATTGTTCTCAAAATAAACAGCATAATGTGTTTCCAGAATGGGTGAGCCTTAATTTAAATACTAGATATAGCATAAACCATTCAAATACAGAAATCGATGCAGCAGAATTAAGGACCTTTTAAACGTTGTCATGAAAAATATCAACACAAAAACCCATTGACTTTAAACTATCAAAGGCTTCAAATCTGTTCAGAATTTGACATATTGAGCTTAGGTCTATTAAATGTGCGAATTGGTGTCAACGGTGTGGGTAAAAACAATTCCGTTGATTATTTTCGATTGCTAGAAAAGAGGATTGATTGAAGACTTCAACATTGGGTGACACAGCAGGGTGGTGCTGATCGTATTCTTAGTTATGGGGTTAAAGAGACCCAACGATTTCATTCATTTATTGAGTTTGTTAGGGATGGGTATTGGCAACTCACTTATTAAGCCTAAACAGCTCAAAAACATTTTTTAATAAGACGATCAGATACTTTGAAGCCCATAAGGAGCTATTAGTCCCTCCTTATGGCAATGTATATGGCTGAAAAGTCTAGAGTAATGCAGCTGTTACTTGAATTTCAATATTTACCGTAGGGCGTAAGAGTTTAGCCTCTACAGTGGCACGAGTAGGAACGCCATTGGGGTCTAACCACGCTTCCCAAATCTCATTCATGGTAGACATATCGTGTTCAATATCTGTTAACCAAATTTGAGCAGTTAATAGACGACTTTTATGAGTGCCCACATCCTCTAGTAGTTCGTCAATTTGCGCTAATACGCTATGACATTGAGTTGCGATATCCTTGCCCTCTGCTTCGGGTGCAGGTATAACACCAGATAAATACACGATGCCATTATGAATGACAATTTCAGACATTAATGGGCCAGTGTGTTTGCGTTGAATAGCTGACATTGAAGAACCTCCGTTTATATTATGTTGCATAGAGATTTTAACAGAGCAGGCAAAGTTGTGGCGTCTTGTTTTTAGGTCTTTTTTTGTGAGACGATCAAAGCTTAATAAGCAAAACGCTCAGTCATGTCTTCTAAGCCAAGCTCTTTCATAATGTCGAGCTGACGTTTGCGGGCGCTATCTTTGTATCTAGCCACTTTGCGAGCAATGATCAGCTCGTTTTTCATGGAGTGTTCCCAGCCAACTAGCTCTGTGACTGTCACCTGATAACCGCGAGCTTCAAGCTGTAGACAGCGTAAGACATTGGTAATATGGCTACCAAACTCACGTGTATGGATCGGGTG
>JAAZGT010000235.1 GCA_012511095.1 Alcaligenaceae bacterium | reverse complement strand
TACCCGATCCATCGGCATCGATTAGCCTTTTTCAAGCTGCGCTTAAAATCAATGAATCGTCACAGATAGAAATCAGAAACTTGGCCGCGACCCCTATCTTGGTGGGTAATCAAAGCTTAAGCGTGGGACAATCATTGGTATTACAAAACAACAGCGAATTTAGTTGTGGAGACTTTAGGTTTAGATTGACTACTGCTCATAATGAGTTTGTCACGTCTCCGGATGAACAAACCACAGAGCTTAACAATCCTTCTTTTAGAGCACCTACGGTTATGCCAATGCCTGGCAGCGAAAGTGTGGATTGTGAGCAAATTTCGATTCAAAAAGTGACCTCTATAGAAGAAGTTTTAAAGTCAGAATCGTCGCCGCACAACATCGAGCTTGATCCTATCGACCTAAAGGACAAAGCGTCCACAACACCTTTAAAAGACGAAGAATCTGTTGTTAAGACTCTGCCAGAGGCTACTAACTGCTCTATTTTTGATGATTTATTTTCTGGTAATGGTGTAGCACCAATTGGTGCTGAGGTAAATCATGAGCTGCACCCCTTTGAAATGAATTCAGCCATCGCACGTAATACCGACAACCCATTGGAAGAAATGCAAGGTGTGGCACTTGATGAGGACTTAAGCAAAGATCCTCTTGAGCGTCTAAGTCGCGATGGTATTGAGCATCAACAGCGCGACATTTTCCACGACACCCGTCCTAGCACCCTGATCCATGATTCTGAACAGGGAGCATCAAGCAAACAGACGGATTTGGATCATTTAGATAAGATCTTGAGTGAATTAGAAAACCTAGCTAATAGTAAATAACAGAAGAAAAGCGCTTGAACCATAGGTATCAAGCGCTTTTTCAATTAAATACTCGGCATATCGAGTAGCAGATTAGCAATATTAAAATATATCAATACACCAACACCATCACAAATTGAAGTAATTAGAGGTGCACTGGCTGAGGCAGGGTCAAGCTTTAAACGGGTAAGAATAAACGGTAAAAGCATACCGATCAGACTACCGACCATCACAATGACCACCATGGTCAATGAAACCACTAAGGCAACTTCGGCACCACCACGCCAAAAACCAATCAAGGAAACACCTGCAGCCATACTTAAACCAAGTAACAGCGATACAGATAGTTCCTTACCCAACATAAAGGTCCAGTCACGTGCTCGTACTTCACCAGTCGCTAAGGCTCTAACCATGAGGGTGGAGCTTTGAGAGCCTGCATTACCGCCACTATCAATAAGCAAAGGCAAGAAAAAGACAAGCGTTACCATGCTTTCGATCAAATCCTCAAAGTGGGCAATCCCAGCACCAGAAAAAATATTACCAAAGACTAGGATCACCAACCAGAACACACGCATACGATACAACAACCATATAGAGGCATCTTTTAATGAGGTTGAATTAGGATAATCCGCGCGTACCGACCCCAAAAGCATTTGGTCTTCGGTACTTTCTTCTTGAGAAGCATCCAATACATCATCGTGAGTAACAATACCAAGCAGGTGTTGTTCACCGTCCAACACAGGTAAGGCTAAAAAATCATAATGGGCAATTAGTTTAATAGCTTGGCTTTGAGGCTCATCCGTAGTGATAGAAACCACATCGGTCACCATAATATCGCGTAACACAGCGCTAGGCTCAGCCATCAATAATTGGCGTAATGATAAGGTCCCTTTTAAACGTCTTTGCTTATCGATCAAATAAATTTGATAAATAATCTCAGCATCAGCGGCCTTCTCACGTATACGCAACAAAGCTTGCTCAACCGTTAAATCATCTTCTAGAGCAATATAGGCTGAGGTCATGATGGCGCCGACCGTTTTTTCAGCATAACTTGCTAATGAACGAATATCTTCACGCTCCGCTGGTTTTAATCCAGCTAATAGTGTGTTGCGATCTTCTTCTGTTAAACGGTTAAATAAATCAGCACGCACGTCATGGTCCATCCCCTCAATTAAGGCGATCGTCTGGTCACCATCCATTAGATGAAAAAGCTCAGATGCTTTAACAGGATTAAGATAAGCAAATATATGACTGCGCTGCTCTTGCCCAAAAGTCATTAACAATTTATAAGCAGCATCGCTTGGCAACTTATCCAATACATTACCCACGTCTGGATAAGGTAATGTCTTAATTAAATCAAAAGCTTGACCCCACTTATTTTGCGCAACCAACTTGTGAGTTAGTTGAGTTAACTCAATGATCATGTCGAGTTTCATATCCATGCTCCTACAATAGATTAATACTTTAAATTGAAACTAATGATCACAATAAAAAGAAATGCACTACCATCAACAGAGTATTGATGATTCATATGCACCGAAGCAGAAATTGAAAAGGTAAAAACGCGCAGAAAACAACTCATAGCACATCATGTGTCATTAATAGCGCCCAT
>JAAZGT010000234.1 GCA_012511095.1 Alcaligenaceae bacterium | reverse complement strand
GCTCCACCTCTCTGATAAGCTCTTTATCGGCACTGGCAGGTGCTGCCGTCAGTGGCGCTCCACCCATTCCCAACTCATCTAAACCAATCGATGAAGTAGCAGCCTTTTCTTCCGTACTTGGTGACTCAGACTCAACAAGCGCTTTTTCCTCTGTTTCAGCTACTGCTTTAACAAGCTCTTCGGAACTTGCCACTGCCTTTGGTTCTGGCTCTTTTGCCGGGGTAGTTTGCTCTATGGGGGCAGAGTCTACTGCTGGCACTGAGCTCACCTCTTCAAGCAGCACGCTTGAACTTTCAGCGATTACTGCATTTTCTGCTGTAGCTTCGGCTTTTGTCTCAACCTTCACTTCCTCCTTAGCTAACTCCGACATTGGGCTTAGCGTAGAATCAGGCGCTACCACGCTAGGGGTGCTAGTTATCGCCGGTGCAACCTCTGTGATCGCCTGGTTTTGCAACGACATCGCTTGGGACTGCTGCATGACGGGCACACCAAGCACTTCACTGAATTCATCCAGACTACCAATGCGATCGTTGATTTCAACGGCCATGGCTCTATCGATTCCACGTAGATATTGCCTATTAAAACGATCCTCAAGGCCCAAAGAGGTTAAACGCTCCTGATCATCCACTAAGCGATTAATAGCTTTCATCGGTGGCGTTTTTAACATCAAAAAGCGCATTAAAGCGGCTAGACCATAGACATCAGTATGCTCACCTAAAGGCCAAGCAGCATCATCGCTAAATTGCTCAAAGGCGGCACAGACTGGTAAGACAGGCTGTTGGTCAGGCTGTTTAGATACGTCCTGGCTAATATCTGGCAATAGGTGATAACGCCCCGTCCTATCCTGAAACACCGTATCTAACGACCAAAGCCCATAGTATTTTTCCTGCGCATGCATCTGAGTCAAAGGCAAACGCAAATCAGCGATTAAGTCCTGTAAATCACCAAGATTGACCGTATCCGTCCATAATGAGGTTTGTCGCAACGGTCTCCAACCATCAGGGATTTGGCTCATGGCTTTGGACACAAGAATATTAATTAACATGAGATAAATCTTTTAAATTTAAACTATTGAAATGAAAGAAAAAGCGTCTTAAATAAAGCATTATTTGGTGCTCCACCGTGCATCTGAGCACGTGATGCTGCGCCAGTGGCCTGATTAGTCCACCAAAAACTATTGCTACCCGTCGGATTAAAATAGTTTGCCAAATCAGGCCAAGAGGAATTCATTTCTTGAAAACGCTCAATCGGGGGTTGCTCATGACCCGCGTTCAGAATAGACAAAATATCGCCACCGTTTTGCGGTGGTTCTACAGCCGTTTTCCGCTTCAGCATAGCGGTCATAGTCAAGGATATATTTCCCAGGCTTCGGTCAAACTGCTCTACCGAACAACCCAAAGAAACAGCCTGTAATAGTGACTGACCTGCTTGTTGGTAAAAACGTGATGATCCCATCAACAATTGCGGATCGTAATAATCTGGCGGTAAATATAAAGACACCAACAATGGATACAATCTGCCTACCCTATCTCGGCTCGGCGCTATGCAACCGAGCTGAACCATAGGCGCACCGTGACTCGCAGGCAAAGCAAAATTCCAAATCGGGGCATGAAAGAACATGGTCTGACCCGAGTGGTTTTCCTTTAAATTTGGAAGCCCTAATTCCAACCAGCGATGCCACCAATTAACAACGTCTGAGCTGAGTCGTCTGCGCACAAAATCACCCGCAGCAGGAAGTTTTCCATACCAACCTAAGGCGCGACTTAAGTCATCAATGCTCGGGGTATATGATGGGGCACTCACTAGCTTCTCCCCGGACACACAAAATTACGCATCTCATTTAAACGAAATGGGCTTTTAGCCGAATACGCCGTAAATTCGAGAGTGACATTCCTACCCCCTAAAGAAAAGGTCGCGATTGTTACTTCCGGCGAACGACCTTGACGCAAGGTGGCGCGATCCAATAAACGATTAAGGGCCCAAGGTCCTGAGGTAGATAAACCCGAGCCTCCCTGCTGTGGACTAGCACTCATAGAGACTTGATTACTACCGCGCTGACCAGGCCAATCCACCGTTATACCGACTTGAGGACCGTGCTCATAGGTCATTACTTGACCATCTACATCCAAAATAAACTGCATAATGCTTGGATCCATCTCTAGCGGACGAATCGCCACTTTATACGAGGGAGTATTACTACCTGCGGAAAAATACACATCACGGATAATGCTGGCCTGTTCAAAAGAAGATAAAAAGCGAGCTATCCCACCTTTGCTACCGTCAACCCCCGGCTTGAAGCGCCAAGGTC
>JAAZGT010000233.1 GCA_012511095.1 Alcaligenaceae bacterium | reverse complement strand
ATGCCAACCTTACGACCGACTAGTCCTAGCCGATGAGCGGCAGGCGTTGTTGTCGAATTTGACATTTTATTACTCCATTCCCCACTACGATTGGCGGGGGCTAACATTTATTATGAGGGGTAAATATGTTGCTTTTAAGTGATCAGTACTAGTTCGTAAAAAACACAAAGCCAGCCATGGATATGACCACAGTAGACTAAGTAACACTAGGAACTAGCTAGGAGAAAACTTAGAGAACTCGCAATATATTTGCACTAGCTAAAAGGTGTTGTGTTAATGCATAAACATATAATAATCACAACTTAACGGATGCCTTTTAATAGCTAGCCCATTACTATATCATAAAAACTCAATCACACCAATAGCTTAAAGTGTTTTTGTTGTTTTTATTCAGTATGACTTATCATGCTAGTTGGTAGCTCGGTTTTAAGCTCCGACTCTTTGACTTCAGGCATTTCTTTAGCAGCTTTGGCACTTAATCGACTAAAGCGCTCTAATTTGACGGTTACGCCTTGCTGACCCGCAAAGGAACGCGCCATTTGATTGAATTGACGCGTTGAGGTGTCGATGGTTTGACCCAGTCTAATCATATGCTGCGCTACCAAGGCTGCTTGATTATAAATAGCCATTGCCTCATCACCCAAAGCCAGAGCTTGTTGGTGACTATCACTACGCATCCACAAATAAGCCACGGTTTTTAATAAGGGCAATAAGGTAGTGGGTGAGCTTAAAATCACATTTTTACTATAAGCATAGCTATACAGCTGAGAATCTGTCTTTAATGCTTCGATAAATGCTGATTCGATGGGCATAAATAGCAAAACAAAACCTGGGCTATTTAAACCCTCTAATTGGCTATAGTCTTTGCTACTTAAATCATCCACATGATTGCGTACGGCACGCACATGACGTTGTAGGTAGTCTTTGGCACTGACCTCGTCATCGCCTGCTTCAATCGCGGCCTGATAATCGACCAGTGACACCTTACTATCAATGATGATCTCTTTATCATCGGGTAAATATAAGATCACATCAGGCAACATGCGCTGCCCATCGTCATTTCTAAATACCACTTGGGTTTTATAATGACGATCTTTTTCTAAGCCCGCTTGCTGCAAAGCTAATTCTAATTGCAACTCACCCCAATTGCCTAAGGCTTTTTTATCCCCTTTAAGGGCGCGCGTTAAGGCTTGGGCCTCATCACCAATACGCAAACCAGCACTTAATAGTTGCTTAATCTGCTCAGAAATAACACTATGGCCTTGTAAAGACTGCCCATGCAAGTCGTTAATACGTTGTTGGAAATAATCTAAACGCTCTCTAAAGGGCTTGAGCACCTGCTCTAACGAGCCTTGGTTACGCTCCAACAACACACGGCCTTTCTCGTCTAAAAAGCGATTAGAAAGGAGCTCAAAACTGCGGCTAAGCTCCTGCAATTGTTGTTTAGTTTGTTGCTCTTGCTGCTCTTTATATTGTTGCTCAATATTTAATTGAGTAGAAAGAGCCACCAGCTGTTTATCTAAATGATCTTTTTCATCATCTAACAACTTTAGCTCAGACTCTAAGTCGATAATCTCTGCCTGTAAACGCGCCCCCTCTTCTTGTTGATCGATTAAACGCCATTCGGCAAGGCGTCGATCGGAGCGCGCGCGTAACAATAAAAAGTACATCGTAAAAAACACCAGTACCATCGGCAATAGACCTAAGCCTAATAGCTGATAAGCCGACAACTGAGATATTAGAGCATCAAACCATTGCATCTTAGAGCACTTTTATAAAGCATGTGTAGCAGCTGAGTCAGCTGCGGCCTTTTCTTTTTCCTCAAGCGCCTCGGCATCACGCTGTTGTACCCATGCGAGCACAGCTTTTCGTGCGTCTTCACGCTCTTCGAAAACGCGCCCTTCGCCTAGCTCGACTAACCATTTTGTACGCCACAAAATGTTTTTAGGCTGTTGTCGCAAGCCATAGACAAAGATCGGCACACCCTGTTCTTTATACTCATCAAGCATTGCACTTAAAGCCGACACACCTGATGAATCCACATAAATAACACGCGAGAAATCGAGAACCATTGCCTTATGTGCCATTGGTTTTGGTAACTTTTCAGTTAAATTAACGGCACCAAAGAAGATCGAACCCACTAAACTGTAGCTACTAATTCCGTTAAACGCTGGGTCACCCTCAGAGATATCTTGCTTTTCAGCCACTGTTAGTGCAGAAATACGATAAATAAAAGTGAAACAAGCCAATACAATACCGACCTGAACCGCTACCGTTAAACTTACCATCACGGTTAAGAAAAACACGGATAACAAGGTTGCAGCATAGTGCATGGTATAAGTACGCAAGCGGGCAAACTCACGCCATGCCCCCATATTCCAAGCCACCGACATCAGAATAGCCGATAAAGCCGCTAATGGAATATATTGAGCCAAAGGCGCCGCTACTAAAACTACAATCAATAACACCACGGCGTGAATCATGCCTGCTACAGGGCTCGTCGCGCCATTTTTAATATTAGTCACCGTACGCGCAATCGTACCCGTCGCTGGCATGCCACCAAAAAACGGCACCAACATATTGGCAAAACCTTGAGCTAATAACTCTTGGTTAGGGTCATGCTTATCTTTAATCATCGTATCCGCTACACGAGCACATAACAAGGACTCAATCGCCCCCAGCACCGCTAGGGTAATAGCTGGCATCATTAATTCACTCATCATGCCAAAGCTAAAACCTGGCACAGTCAGCGCAGGCAAGCTCTGTGGAATACCACCAAAGCGACTACCGATGGTCTCTACCTGTAAATCCATGCCGAGCACTAAAAACACACCCACTACTAAGGCCACAATAGAGCCTGGAATATGCGCCAAGAAGTGCAAGATTTTTGGTAAAAAATTACCACTCTGTTTATTGCGTAAAAAACGACCACTCGCTGTCAGCCCACGTTGCCATAAAAACACGATTGCTAAACAGCTCACTGCAACAAATAAAGCTTGAAAATTCATATCCGGCAAGGCATCCCATAAGGTTTGCATCATCGGAAAGAAGTCCGCAGGCACATCTTGCACCGGCAAACCAAAGAAATCCTTAATCTGGGAGACCCCAATTAATACAGCAATACCATTGGTAAAGCCAATGATGACAGCGATGGGAATGAACTCAATCAAGCCTCCCAGCCGCAAAAACCCCATGAGCCACAAAAACACGCCGGACATCAGGGTCGCTAATAATAACCCCTCAACCCCGAATTGCTGCACAATGCCATAAACAATAACGATAAAGGCACCAGCGGGCCCACCCACCTGCACACGAGAACCACTAAATAGTGAAATAAAAAAACCACCAATAATCGCAGTAAAAAGACCGGCCTCGGGCTTTAAACCAGAAGCAATAGCAAAAGCCATCGCCAAGGGCAGTGCAACCACACTGACCGTCAATCCAGCACCTAAATCCTGTAAAAAGCGCTGACTAGAATAGCCATGCTTCATTTCATAGATTTTCGGATTAAAACGTATGGTAACTTTCATTTGACTCTCTATATGGGTGATATATAAAACAAGACGCCCCCTCGTGCAACGATGAGCGCAACAAAAAGTTAAGAAAAAGAAATCAAATATCTTAAGGATATGATATGTTGACTCTAAAAAATCAGCAATTAATTAAGCAAATAAGCTTGGGAACCGTTGAAAACTTTAGTAACATTTAATCTATTATAGTACAGCCAGCCGAGAAGCTTAAATAACAAAAAAAGATAGACTCTTAAGAATCTGCCTTTTCCCAAGAAAATATT
>JAAZGT010000232.1 GCA_012511095.1 Alcaligenaceae bacterium | reverse complement strand
TCAGTGACTGCAGTTGCAGCGTCATCAGCTTCTAACTCTAATAACACGACACCTTCAGATACCTTGTCGCCTACGCTAACTTTAAGCGATTTCACAATCCCAGCAGCACTGGAGGGAATTTCCATGGATGCTTTATCGGACTCAACCGTAATGAGGCTTTGATCCTCTTCGATACGATCGCCTTCTGATACCAGCACCTCAATCACATCTACCTCATCGAAATCACCAATGTCAGGTACTTTAACTTCAATTAAGTTACTCATCTTGATGCATCTCCATTAAGCGTGATGTGGGTTAGGTTTATTAGGATCGATATCATATTTCTTAATCGCCTCAGCCAATTTCTCTACAGAAATTTTGCCTTCATCAGCTAGTGCCTTTAGAGCCGCTAAAGTAATAAAGTAACGATCCACCTCAAAGTGCTTACGTAACTGGTGACGGAAATCAGAACGACCAAAGCCATCCGTACCTAGTACGCGGTAACTACGACCCGCTGGGATAAATTCACGGATCTGATCCGCTACTGCTTTCATATAGTCAGTGCTCGCAATCACAGGTCCCTCAGTCTCGTTTAGTAGCTGTGTCACATAAGGCACTTTTTGAGTCGCAGTAGGATTCAATAAGTTTTCGCGATTAATGTCCAGACCCTCACGACGTAACTCAGTAAAGCTAGTTACGCTCCAAACGTCAGCACTAACACCCCAATCTTTTTCTAAAAGCTCTTGAGCAGCAATACTTTCACGCAGGATAGTACCTGAACCAAGTAGATTGACTTTGTGTTCTCCAGCTGCACCTTCTTTAAAGCGGTACATACCTTTTAAGATACCCTCTTCATCGCCCTCTTTTAGACCAGGCATAGGGTAACTCTCGTTCATTAGGGTGATGTAATAAAACACGTTTTCTTGGTCTTGTACCATACGCTTTAAGCCGTGCTGCATAATCACAGCCACCTCATGACCAAAGGCTGGATCATAAGATACACAGTTAGGAATGGTCGAAGATAATAATAAGCTATGACCGTCTTCGTGCTGTAAACCCTCACCGTTTAGCGTTGTACGACCTGCTGTACCACCCAATAAGAAACCGCGCGCCTGAATATCACCAGCAGCCCATAATAAGTCACCCACGCGTTGGAAACCGAACATTGAGTAAAACACAAAGAACGGAATCATAATGCGGTTGTTGGTAGAGTAAGATGTCGCTGCAGCAATCCACGAACATGTCGCACCCGCTTCGGTAATACCCTCTTGTAATAATTGGCCATTATCCGCTTCACGGTAATACATCACTTGGTCTTTATCGACCGGAATGTACTTTTGACCTTCGGGCGCATAAATACCGATTTGACGGAATAAACCCTCCATACCAAAGGTACGACCCTCGTCAGAAAGAATTGGCACGACACGGTGACCAAGCTGTTTATCACGTAATAATTGGTTTAAGAAACGCACAAAGGACTGCGTGGTTGACATCTCACGACCTTCTGGGGTTGGATCAGTGACGGATTTGAAATAATCCAAACCAGGCACAGTGAAACGCTCGTCCGCATCCGTACGACGACGTGGGTAGAAACCACCTAAGGCCTCACGACGTTCACGTAAATAACGCATTTCTGCAGAATCTTCAGAAGGACGGAAGTAAGGAATTTCAGAAATTCTTTCGTCAGGGATCGGAATATTTAGGCGATCACGTAAATCGCGTAAGGCCTCTTCTTCGAGTTTCTTTTGCTGATGCGATGGGTTTTTACCTTGCACCGTTTCACCCAGAGCATAGCCCTTAATGGTCTTAGCAAGAATAACTGTTGGTTGACCTGTGGTTTTCATCGCTGCATCAAAGGCGGCATATACCTTGTTAGGATCATGGCCACCACGGTTGAGACGCCAAATTTGCTCGTCGCTCATACGGCTGACCATCTCTAATAAACGAGGGTCTTTTCCAAAAAAGTGCTGACGCACATAGGCACCGTCATTGGCTTTATAAGCTTGGTATTCACCGTCAACGGTTTCCTCCATCACCTTGCGTAAAATGCCATCTTTGTCGCGTGCTAATAGTGGATCCCAATAGCTGCCCCAAATTAACTTAATGACATTCCAACCTGAACCACGGAATTCACCCTCTAACTCTTGAATGATTTTACCGTTACCGCGAACAGGACCATCTAAGCGCTGTAAGTTACAGTTAATAACGAAAATTAGGTTATCTAATTTCTCACGCGCCGCTAAACCGATAGCACCTAAAGACTCTGGCTCATCCATCTCACCGTCACCGCAGAATACCCATACTTTACGATTAGAGGTATCAGCAATGCCACGCGCATGTAAGTATTTAAGGAATCGCGCTTGGTAAATCGCCATCATCGGGCCAAGACCCATTGATACGGTTGGGAACTGCCAGAACTCAGGCATTAAGTGGGGGTGTGGATAAGAAGATAGACCCTTACCATCAACCTCTTGACGGAAATTATCTAATTGCTCCTCGGTAATTCGGCCTTCTAAGTAGGCGCGACCGTAAATACCTGGCGATGAGTGCCCTTGGAAATAAACTAAGTCACCACCGTGGTCCTCAGATTCTGCGTGCCAGAAATGATTTTGACCACTTTCGATCATGGTTGCTAAGGAAGCGTAAGAAGCCATGTGACCACCTAGGCCACCACCGCCCTCGGTCTCATGTAAGTTAGCTTTTACTACCATTGCCACTGAGTTCCAGCGAATGTAGGCACGTATGCGTGCTTCTAATTCAAGGTTACCAGGGTTGGCAGGTTCGTGACCTGGAGGAATAGTATTTACATAGGCTGTAAATGGTGAATAGGGAATATTCGCACCGGAGCGGCGTGCTAAATCACTTAACTTCTCAATTAAAAAATGCGCTCTCTCTGTGCCTTCGCGATCCAGCACTGCCTCCAAAGATTCCAACCATTCTTGGGTTTCGACTTCGTCAATATCTGGAATACTGGTTGCCGAATAATCTTTGCTCATTCGAGACTCCTTATTATGTGGTTGATTTAAGTCATCTGTTTTTATTAACGACTTATTGATACTCATAGGATAAACAACTTTAAAGCGAATTGCGATCAGTTAAACACTTAGATCAACCGCTTTTCTCCTACTAATTTCTAAGAAAATATTAATTCTTATATTAAATTCTAAAAAAACCACTTTTTTTGTCAAGAACTTTTCACATAGCAATAAGATATTTCATATAGTAAAATACTATAAATTTTAAGATGACTAAGATGATCCAGATCATCTCCTTCATATCTATTTAATTGTCGGTCGCTCTTTGTGCTTAAAGGGCTATCGCATATTGTTAAAATAGTACATTCGAAAAATGTAGATTAAAGTAATAATCTCTTAATTTAAGTAGTAATAATTTTCTATGGCCACTAATTCCAATCTTTCTTTTATCCTGCCCCAAGCTCTAAAAGATGATAATAAACGCAGATTGCATTGGATTATCCCTGTCTTTGTTTTAGTGCTTTATGTTCTAGTGATTTTTGCTTTTATTGCCATTCAAAACATCCAGCAAAAGCACACCATACTGTATTCTGGTGCTGAAGAGGTGCGTCATCAGTTACTGATCTTCTTGGTTGTGGCCATGTCATTTACTATTGTTATTAGTTTATTGACCTTATGGCATTACACACGAATACGTTCTGAAGCCGAGGAGCAGTTGTTTTTAGAAACTACCTTTAGACGTGCCATGGAAAACTCTATGTCTACGGGTATGCGCGTACTCGATCTACAAGGTCGTGTGGTGTATGTCAACCCAGCGTTCTGCCGCATGGTAGGTTGGACTGAGTCAGAGTTGCTCGGCACCCTTTTCCCCTATCCTTATTGGGTTGACGATAAATTCGAGCAACACGAGAAATACCTTAATATTGTATTAAGTGGAAAGACCCCAAGCTCCGGCATGGAGATGGAAGCTAGGCGTAGAGATGGATCAATTTTTACCGCACGTCTTTATGTCTCGCCGCTACGCGATCACAATGGCGAGCAAATTGGTTGGATGACCTCCATGACCGATATTACCGAGCCCAAACGTATTCGTGAAGCCTTAACTGCTGCGCACGAGCGCTTTATGACGGTATTAGAGAGTTTAGATGACACCATTTCTGTGGTCGCCGATACACCCAATGGCCCAGAGCTACTTTTTGCGAATCGTACTTATAGACGCTTATGGGGTTCCGAAGCACATGGTCACACCCTACTTCATAATGCAGACACCAGTCATCACGAGGACCATAATAAAGAAAATAACGAGTTTTATATTCCTCATATTGACACTTGGTTTGAGGTGCACCACCGTATTCTTAACTGGACCGACGGTCGTAAAGTGCGTTTACAAGTAGCTCGAGATATTTCACAGCGTCGTGAGTACGAAAGAAAGCTCCGTGCACAACAAGAAAAAGTACAACTCAGTGGTCGCTTAAGCACTTTGGGTGAAATGGCGAGTTCCTTGGCTCATGAACTGAATCAACCACTCACCGCCATAGTCAATTACAATACGGCTATTGCTGCCCTTATTAAAAGTGACAACTTGGATCAAGATCGTCTTTTGCAGGTACTCGATAAATCCGTATCACAAGCCGAGCGCGCTGGTCGTATTATTGCGCGTATTCGGGATTTCGTACGTCGTAACGAACCTGAGCGACAAGCCGTTAAAATCGATAGCATCATCGACAACACGATGGATTTAGCTATTTTTGAAAGTCGCAAGTACAATAAACAAATTGAGGTCAATCTTCCCGAGGGCTTGCCTGAGGTATATGTTGATCCAATTCTTATTGAGCAAGTACTACTTAATTTAATTAAAAATGGCCTTGAGGCGATGAGTCAAAGCGAACAAGAAAAGCTTTATGTGCACGTTTCTCAAGTGGGTCGCGAAATCCAAGTACAAGTCATCGATAGCGGTCATGGCATTACAGATGTCGAACGCTTATTTGAGCCTTTTTATAGTACAAAAAAAGAGGGCTTGGGAATTGGCCTAAACATTTGTCGTTCGATTATAGAAGCACACCGCGGCAGGTTATGGGCTGAAAATAATCCGGGTGGCGGTACAATATTTTCTTTTAAAGTTCCCTGCTACCAAAAGCCAGAGAACTAATCTTCACAAAATGGAGTAATAGATTAATCATGATAGACCATAGTAATAGCGTGATTTTTGTAGTAGATGATGATGATGCAGTTAGAGATTCATTGCGTCTTTTACTAGAAACTCAAAACTACCAAGTACAAACATTTGCTAGTGGCGAAGAGTTTTTAGAGCAATATAACCCCAACCTTGTTAGCGTATTAATTACCGACGTCCGCATGCCGGGCATGTCGGGTTTACAACTACAAGAGCAACTGCTTGAGCGTAAAGCTACTTTACCGATTATCTTCATCACGGGTCACGGCGATGTCAATATGGCCGTATCAACCATGAAAAAAGGTGCAGTTGATTTTATCGAAAAGCCATTTAATCTCGAAGACATTGAACCTGTCATCGCACGCTTTTTAGACCAAGCCTATGAGCAAATGCAAGAATCGATTTCACAGCAAGAGGTGGACAATTTATTAGCCCGCTTAACTAGCCGTGAAGAGCAAGTACTTGAGCGCATTGTAGCTGGTCGCTTAAATAAGCAAATTGCCGATGATTTAAGCATTAGCATCAAAACAGTCGAAGCGCACCGTGCTAATGTCATGGAAAAGCTCGAAGTCAGCACCGTTGCCGACTTAATGAAAATCGTTTTAAAAAAGTAATTTATATATAGTCATAGGATCCAATTTTTTGTATGAACGCTAAAATCATTGATGGCAAAGCCTTATCAGAAAAAATCAAACACGACTTAGTCCCTACGATCGACGCTTTAAAGGCCAAAGGTATCACGCCCTCACTTACGGTAGTCTTAGTGGGCGAAGACCCTGCCTCACAGGTATACGTTCGAAATAAACACAATACCTTTATCAAAATGGGTTTAGACTCAGAGGTAGTCAACTTGCCAGCCGATATCACCCAAGAGGAGTTATTGGAAAAAATCCATCAATTAAATGAGGATCCTAAGGTTAATGGCATTTTGGTTCAACTACCGCTGCCTAAGCACTTAGATAGTCAGCTGGTCATTCAGCACATCAAATCAGATAAAGACGTTGATGGTTTCCACCGTCTTAATGCAGGTGCTTTGATGACTGGTGATCCACAGCTTATTCCTTGCACCCCATATGGCATCATGAAAATGCTTGAGGACCAAGGCGTTAATTTACGTGGTGCCGAGGCTGTAGTCATTGGTGCCAGTAATATTGTAGGTAAGCCAATTGCCCTACTCTTACAAAAAGCCGATGCGACCGTCACCATCTGTAACTCAAAAACCAAAGACTTAGCAGCACATACTAAACGTGCTGATGTTTTGGTAGTAGCTACTGGTCGCCCAGGCATGATAACTGGCGATATGATTAAGCCTGGTGCGGTAGTGATTGATGTTGGTATCAATCGTTTAGATAATGGCAAACTAGCGGGCGATGTCAATTATGAAGAGGCTTGCCAAGTCGCTTCAGCAGTAACACCTGTACCAGGTGGTGTAGGCCCTATGACTATTACCATGTTATTAGTTAACACTATTCAAGCCACTATGCATCAACATGGTCTGGAGGACCTATCGTAATAATGACTGAACAACTTAATAACAACCCTTTATTAAATGCAGTAGAAGACTTAGTTGCTTATGAGCATATCAAGGCTGAGCATATAGTTCCTGCCTTGGAGTTTTTATTAAAAGATGCCAAAGCACTGATTGAGCAATTAGTTAAATTAGATGAGCCCACTTGGGATAGTTTTATCGAAGCCATGGAATATGGCACCAGCCGTTTATGGCGTGCATGGAATGTGGTAAGTCACCTTAACAATGTGCAAAACACCGATGAAATTCGTGCAGCTTACAACACCATGCTGCCGCAGATTTCTGAGTTCTCTACTTGGATTGGTTTAAATAAGGACTTATTTAATCAGTATAAAAAGCTGCATGATAGCGACGAATACCAAGG
>JAAZGT010000231.1 GCA_012511095.1 Alcaligenaceae bacterium | reverse complement strand
ATTGATTTGCTTATCGGTGAGATGATGATTTTCACCAATGTTGAGTGGTCTGGTATGCTGAGCGAGTTAAAGCTACCTGGTATCTTCCGCACCCAGCAATTTGGTCGCGCCAAACAAAGTTCACACGCCGTTCCTCATCAAAGCATGGGCGTACCGCAATATGCATGGATGACCTCCCCTTTACGTCGCTATGTTGATCTGCTAAACCAACAGCAACTCATTTGTGCCATCGAACATGGTGTTTCGGCGCCATTGGTCGCTCCATATAAGCCCAAAGACATGGACTTACTAGTGGTCATGACCACCTTCGACTCAATGATTCAACAATGGCGTAATTTCCAAGACACTGTAGAGCGTTTCTGGGCTTTACGCTGGATGCAACAGCAAAACATTACTGAATCAGAGGCCACGGTGCTTCGTGATGACCTAGTGCGCCTTAGTGTTGCACCACTAGTAACTGTTGTTGAGGGGATGCCTGAATATGAACGTGGCACCCTTGTTAAGATTCAGATTGATGACATTAATTTACTCAAGCTCAAAACCAAGAGTCGTTATGTAGACTTTGTGGCTGACCCTGTTTTTGACGACTTTGAAGATGAGGCAGTGGATGATGATGGCGACTTAGCTACTGAGCTTGAAGTTGAAATTGAGAGTGAATCTGCGGACCAAGTTCGTTGCGCTGTCTTTGGTTACCCAATCGCTCAAAGTGTTTCACCTACCCTACATGGTTTAGCCGCAGAGCAAACAGGCTTAGAGCTAATCTATGACAAAGTAGAGGTGCAACCAGAAGACTTTAGCGATACGGTTAAGCAATTCTTTGATAAAGGCGGTCGCGGATTAAACATCACCATTCCATTTAAGCTTGAAGCATTTGAATTGGCTAAAAACAACCTCACTGATAGAGCAAAAGCTGCTCAAGCGGTTAACACCCTTTGGTGTGTAGATGGTGAGATTTACGGTGACAACACCGATGGTATCGGCTTAGTCAATGATATTCAAAACCATGGTTTTTCAATTAAGGGCAAAAAAGTCTTATTAATTGGTGCAGGCGGCGCTGCTAGGGGCGCTTTATTGCCTTTATTAGAAGCAGGTTGTGCGGCTTTACATATTGCTAACCGCACTGCATCACGAGCCGAGGACTTAGCTAAGCAAGCGCAGGAGCTCGCAACGACTGACGTAATAATTACAGCGAGTGGACTAGAAGATATTCCAGGTCAATGGGATATTGTGATTAACTCCAGCGCCAGTAGCTTAGAGCAAGTCGCTTTACCTATTCCCGAAACCATTTTCAATCCTAATGCCTTAGCCTATGATATGGTTTATCAAGCCAGTGGTAGCACCCCGTTTCTCGAACAAAGCAAGGACATGGGCGCAGAGCATACCCTCGACGGACTGGGTATGCTTGTAGGCCAAGGCGTTGAAAGTTTTAAAATTTGGCATGACCTAGAGGCTGATGCCTCAAGCATACTAAAGGAGTTACGCCAAGCAATGCAAAGCAAACAGTCCCGCTAGAATCGGCTAAAATACCATTTTTCCAAGACGAAAGACCTTATGAAAACAGCTCGTCGATATATCGCCAGCGAAATTTACCGCAGCACTATCGCAGTCACCCTAGTACTGGTTGGCTTATTCATGTTTTTTGACATGATTGAAAACCTCGACAACCTTAACGAGCGTTTTACCTTTGGTGCAATGCTCGGAATGCAGATCATGCAAATTCCGACACGCATGTATGACCTGTTGCCTATCGCTCTACTCATAGGCTCTATTATTGCGCTGGCTGGTTTAGCCCAACGTAATGAGTTGGTGGTGCTCAGGGTATCTGGTATTAGCAGTCGCAACCTACTCAGCATGTTATGGATAGCCACCATACCGATTATGATCTTTGCACTGATTTTGTCTGAGGGCATTACGCCATATGCTGAGGCTAAGACGGGGCAATTAAACCTAACTTTATTAGAGAAAAGTAGCGGCGCACGTATGAATAGTGGCTACTGGTTTAGAGAACCTGCTGAAAATGACGAGCTCAAAGTCATCAATATCGCCAAAATTAGCGCCGATAGCGCTGTGCATAATATTCGCATTTATCACTTTGACGCCAACGGCAAGTTTAAAGCCTTAATTCATGCAAATCAGGGCAGTTTTGAAAATAAAAAACTACACTTAACTGATGCTAAGTTAATTAGTTCAGAGTTTGATTTAGATGCTGCACTTAGTGACCCAGAGGCTCCTTTAGAGCCTCTAAGCACGCATACTGTCTTAGATAGTTACACACTTGAGACTGGCCTCACACAAGAGCGTCTACTCGCTAGTGAATTACAACCCGACCGTATGTCCATGGTCGACCTACTAGACTATATTCAATATCTAGATGAAAACCACTTACAATCCAACCGGCAAGTCGTTGCTCTTTGGCGTAAAAGTGTTTACCCCTTTACCCTTTTAGTCATGATTACGCTCGCCGCACCCATTAGCTTTATGCAAACACGTAAGGGTGGTGCTGGTCTTAAGATTTTTGGTGGTATCTTAATTGGGGTAGTCTTTTTTATGATTAATCAGCTAGCCCTCAACGTCGGTATGCTTAATAACCTACCACCTTGGTTGACCGCCCTAGCACCTAATACATTAGCCTTAATTGCGGCGACTCTAGCACTTTATTTTATTGAAAGAAAGAATAGACCAAGCAGCAGATCACATGTCTAAGAAAGCAAATAAATCCTTCACAAAAAGCTATGCCGTGCAAGACGTAGCAGTTAAGCACACGCCCAACTTAATCGCACCACCTGTATCTCCTAATATCTGGGTAGTTGGTGATGTACAGGGCTGTTATCTACAGCTTGAAAGCTTATTAAATCACCCAGAAATCCGTGATGATCCAGACTGCAAGATTTGGTTTGCGGGTGATATTATCAATCGTGGTAGAAACTCTTTAAAAACGCTTAAACGTATTATGGATTTAGGCGATAGAGCCATCACTATTTTGGGTAATCATGACATTCATTTATTAGCCGTTGCTGCTGGATTTAGGCGCGAGCATCACACTGATACCATTGGTGAAATTTTAAAATCTAAGCGTCGCGATGAGTACATCGAGTGGATACGTCATCGCCCATTAGCGCATTATGAGTTTGAACACTTAATGGTGCACGCAGGGGTCATGCAATCCTGGACTGCCGATAAGACCATAGAGCTTGCAGAGGAAGTTAGCAATAAGGTTTTAAAAGCTGATAACTGGCAACAGAAGCTAAAAACTGTTTTTGGTAATTCACCTAATTACTGGGATGATAGCTTCAAAGGCAGTAAGCGGTACCGGGTCATTATTAATGCTCTAACCCGTATGCGCATGTGCAACCTCGATGGCTCAATGGATTTTGATTACAAGGGTGCTCCCCCATTACCGCCCATCCATGGCAAGGCTAAAGTACTACCGTGGTTCGAGCTCCCTAATCGTCAAAGTGCGGATACAACCATTGTGTTTGGCCATTGGTCAACTTTAGGCTTATTAATTCGACCTCGACTACTCGCCTTAGATACTGGCTGTGTCTGGGGCGGTCGCTTAAGTGCGATGCGAATCAATGACCGTAAGCTCATTCAAATCCCCTATTTTGAGGATAGTGTAGAAAACCTATCGTCACGAATATGGACCATGAAAAACAATAGGATTTAATGCAATAGATCCCTTCATAAGCATCTGTTGAGCACTCTTTGAGTCTCTCTGAAGTACATGACTTCTAGTTTTATGTGTTTTAAGGAGTTCTCATTAATACGTGATGGCTATTGAGACTGTCCATGCTACTTATTTGAGGCTGTCCGTCCGTCTCTCGCTTACTCCGACATCAACCCCACCGATTTGGCATACTGCACGATGTCCATCATGACCTCGAACTGATCCAACTGCGACACCATGGTCAGATACGGAATCACGTCCGTCTTAAAGCGGTGCTTGAGGCTCGGCTCACCACCGCCCAATGCGGGATGAGGGGCCAAACCATACACCTCGTGCGACTGCAACGGCCCAAACTGCTGTTGGCAATAGGCGAGCTGCTTGATAAAGGAGGCGTTAT
>JAAZGT010000029.1 GCA_012511095.1 Alcaligenaceae bacterium | reverse complement strand
CCTTCACGCATGGTTTTAGCTGCTAAGGGCTTAATGCGATCAACTAAAGCCTCACCAGCATCGATATCCACACCGGCGTCGCGGTAACTTAAAGGGGAGTTTTGCTTATTTGTCATGAGAAATATACCCAAATATGTAAGAATAATGATTATTGTTAGAAAAAAGTGCAGTCTGCTGCGCAATAAGTAGATTTTCCTATTTTACGATAAATTATCAATCAGCTGTGCCTGACTGATAACAATGAATTTTGAATGATTGAGCAATTGCCTTTGGCCTTGTTACCAAGCCAAGATTTTAGTTTTGATAATTTTGTCCCTGGCGAGAATTGGGAAGCTCTCAGCCAGTTGATGGACTGCTCCACGGGCAAGATGTTTTATCTTTTTGGCGAAGCTGGTAGTGGCAAAACCCATATTTTAAAAGCCCTAGCGGCTGAACGGCCCGCGACCGTCTACTTTTCAGCAGTAGATTTCCCAACGACGCTAGGGGATTGCCTTGCATCTAAACCACAAGTCATTGCTGTAGATGATGTTCAAGCTCTGAGTGATGAGCAACAAATGACCTTATTTGATCTGGTCAATTATACTCATCGACACAAAAACAACCCTGATGCGGTTACGCTAGTGGCTGCGGGCGATCAATCACCACTTAATATGCCTATTCGCGAGGACTTACGCAATCGACTCGGTTGGGGCCTAGCGTATAAATTGCACTCTCTCAAAGATGAAGACATTTTACTAGCCATTGAGCAACGTGCCTTTGAAAAGGACCTAAAAATAAATAAAGAAGCTACAGACTGGCTTTTAAAAAACACCGAACGTAATATTCGTTCACTATTTGCTTGGCTCGATGCCTTGGATCTTTACTCCATCGCAAAACGTCGCCAAGTCACCTTACAGTTAATCAAAGATTTTATTAAAGAAGCTGAATTTAACAATAATTTATGACAACAATGAGCACAAAAACACTCGCCCTTTTCGATTTAGATCACACCCTTTTACCCATTGATAGCGATTATGAGTGGGTCCAATGGTTAAGTCGCAATAATCTCGCAGGCGATCCAGCCGAGGTTGAGCGCAGAAACCAAGAAATTATGGACAAATATAACGCGGGTCAATTGACGATTGAGGAATCAGCAGCTTTTGTACTAAGCTTTTTAGCCATGCACAATTCTTTTGACCTAGCTAAATACCATGAGCGTTTTATGGCCGATATGATTCGTCCAAACCTTAATGATGCAGCATTCCAATTAGTTGATAAGCATTTATCTAATGGTGATTTATGCTGCTTAGTATCTGCAACCAATACCTTTGTAATCCAACCAATTGGTCGAGCCTTTGGTTTTGAACATATTATCGGTACTGACCCTGAGTATATTAACGGTCGTTATACTGGTAAGTTTGTGGGTGTCGCTTCTTACCAAGAGGGTAAAGTTACTCGTGTGGAGCAGTGGTTAGCTCAGCTAAACTCCAGTCTCGATGATTTTGAAAAAGTTTATTTTTATAGTGACTCTATGAATGACTTACCTTTATTAGAGAAAGCCACTCATCCAATAGCAACCAATCCAAGTCCTGCTTTACGTGAAGTAGCAGCGCAAAAAAATTGGAAAATTATTGATTTATTTGAGCAATAAGCAAACTTTATGGGCAACGACAGCAAACCATCCATCAGCAAATTTGTTAAAAAGTTTTTTAAATCATTTGATGACGGGAACCAAGCCAAAAAAGACTCTGCTCGACAGCCAGCTGCCGAGTCAAAAAACTCGCCAAGAGCTATCACTTATGGCGTTGATGAGCATCAAATTCAAAAACGCTTTATTTCACGTAACGCCATTAAGGTCTGCCAAGTTTTACAAGAGGCGGGCTACGAGGCCTATATCGTTGGTGGCGCAGTACGTGATCTGATTTTAGGGTTACAGCCCAAAGATTTTGATGTGGCCACCAATGCCACACCAGAAGAAGTTAAGCCCCTCTTCCGTCGTGCCCTAATCATTGGGCGACGTTTTAAATTAGTGCATTGTGTTTTTGGTCGCGAAATTATTGAAGTCTCAACCTTTAGGGCCGCATCCAAGAAAAAACAAATCACCGACGAGTTTGGTCGTGTGTTAAGTGATAACGTCTACGGCAATATTGCTCAAGATGCTGAACGTCGTGATTTTACTATTAATGCACTGTATTACGATCCAATCCGCCAAGAGGTAATTGATTATCACAATGGCCTCAGAGATATTCTTAATCGTGAAGTACATATCATTGGTGATGCCGTTGAGCGTTATCGTGAAGACCCAGTACGTATGCTTAGAGCCTTGCGTTTCCAAGCTAAGCTTAATGGCAAAATTGAAAAACACACCGCTGCTCCTATTAAGGAGATGGCTAGTTTACTAACTAATGTTCCTGAGTCACGTCTGGCGGATGAATCCTTAAAGTTATTGACTTGTGGTAATACTGAGCTTTGCCTACAAATCATTCAAGAGCATCAAATTGATAGAGGTATTTTGCCTTTACTCGATTTAATTCAAGATCAGGTTGAAGATAGTAAATTTCTGCAAATCGCGCTTGAACGTACCGATTACCGCATTCGTACCAATAAAACCGTTAGCCCAAGCTTCTTATATGCCTCCGCACTATGGCCATTAGTTAATAAGCGCTGGCATGAGTATCAGACACAATACAATGAGCCGGTGGTTCCTGCCTTAGTACAAGCTGCTCATGATGTATTAGAACGATATGCTCGTCTATTAACAGTACAACGTCGCCAAAGTAGCGATATGCGTGAGATTTGGTTTATGCAACCACGCTTTGAAAGACGCTCTTTACGTGCCATTCATCGGATGTTTGAACAACATCGTTTTAGAGCTGCGGTTGATTTTCTACAAATTCGTGCTGCTGCGGGTGAATTTGATAGTGTCGATGCTCAGTGGTGGATGGATCTTGCTGACGCTAACGACGAAGATCGCAAAGAAATGCTTTCAGAACTGCAGCAACACAACCGTGGTGGTAGAGCCGATGAGGGTGCTAGCAAAAGCAAACGCCGCCGTCGTCGTTCACGCCGTCGCACAAGTCGCAGCCGCAGAAGTAGCGATACGACATCGACTAAAGCGCCTCAAAAAGCCACTGCTAAACAAGCGGTAGCTAAAAAACGTAAAACGCCTGGTAGCGATAATGACTAATGACAAAAGCTATAGCGCCTATATTGCCTTAGGTGCAAATCTTAATTCCCCAGCGACCACACTAGAAGAGGCTTTTAATGTTCTTGCTGAGTGTGATGGTATTGATTTGATTAAACGCTCATCTCTTTATACTAGTCCGCCACTAGATGCTGATGGTCCTGACTACATCAATGCTGTTGCCGAGATTCGCACCACGCTCGAACCCTTGGCACTTTTACATAGCTTACAGGCAATTGAAAATGCTTTTGGTCGCGAGCGAGCCTATAGAAATGCGCCACGCACATTAGATCTCGATCTTTTGTTGTATGAGGACTTTAGCTCTAACACAGAGGAGTTGACTGTACCTCATCCTCGTCTGCACTTACGAAGCTTTGTTTTAATGCCGTTGATTGAAATAGCTGGCGATATTTCACTAAAACAAGGCAATGCAGAACAGCTTTTAAAAGAGGCCCTAGATTCTGGGCAAATCATTCAAAAAATATAAATAGCTTTTAGACACTAAAAAGGGTTAAGAAATTTATCTTAACCCCTTTATGCTTTTAGTAAATTAGATCGTTAAATCAAGCATATTAAGCTTTTAACTCTTCGATCTTGGCTTTCCAGATCTTTGGTGCGGTTTCATGAACCGACACACCTGTTGCATCAACAGCAACAGTTACTGGCATATCCTTAACTTCAAACTCATAAATCGCTTCCATACCTAAGTCTTCAAAAGCAACAACCTTAGAGCTACGGATAGCCTTAGATACAAGATAAGCAGCACCACCTACCGCCATTAGATAAGCAGATTTGTGCTTTTTAATTGCATCGATAGCCACAGGACCACGTTCAGCCTTACCGATCATTGAGATTAAGCCTTGCTCTAACATCATCTCAGTAAAGTTATCCATGCGAGTTGCTGTGGTAGGACCCGCAGGACCCACTGCCTCATCGCGAACTGGGTCAACTGGACCAACGTAGTAAATCACGCGGTTTTTGAAATCGACTGGTAATTCCTCACCTGCAGCTAACATCTGCTGAATACGCTTATGTGCTGCATCACGACCTGTGAGCATCTTACCTGATAATAATAAGGTCTCACCTGGTTTCCAGCTAGCTACTTCCTCAGGCGTTAGCGTATCTAAGTTAACCGCTTTTGACTTGTTATAGTCAGGTGCCCACTCAACATCAGGCCAGGTATCTAAAGAAGGTACAGGCATTTCTGCAACACCGCTGCCATCTAATTCAAAGTGTACGTGACGCGTTGCGGCACAGTTAGGAATCATCGCAATCGGCTTAGAGGCTGCGTGAGTTGGGAAGGTATTGATTTTCACATCTAATACCGTCGTTAAACCACCTAGGCCTTGAGCGCCGATACCAAGAGCGTTTACTTTTTCGTATAACTCAATACGCATTTCCTCAACTTTGTTTTGAGGGCCTCGCTCTAATAGCTCGTACATATCGATATCTTCCATTAGGGCTTGCTTAGCCATGAGCATCGCTTTTTCAGCGGTACCACCTACGCCGATACCTAACATACCTGGAGGACACCAGCCCGCACCCATGGTTGGTACGGTTTTAAGAACCCACTCAACAATATCATCACCTGGGTTTAACATCGCAAATTTAGTTTTGTTTTCAGAACCACCACCCTTGGCCGCAACCTGAACCTCTACCTTATCGCCTGGCACTAGCTCAACAGAAAGAATACAAGGTGTGTTATCGCGCGTGTTTTTACGCTCAAAAATCGCATCATCTAGTACCGAAGCGCGTAATTTGTTGTCTGGGTTTAAGTAACCCTGACGCACACCCTCGTCACAGGCATCTTGAAGGCTACCGCTAAGCTCAAACTTAACATCTGTACCTACTTTTAAAAAGACATTAACAATACCCGTGTCTTGACAGATTGGACGATGACCCTCGGCAGAAAGCTTTGAGTTAGTCAGAATTTGCGCGATCGCGTCTTTAGCCGCTGGGCTCTCTTCGATTTCATAAGCGCGTGCTAGGTGCTCAATATAATCAGCTGGATGATAATAACTGATGAACTGCACCGCATCAGCAATTGACTGAACTAAATCAGCTTCTTTAATGATAGTGGACATAGATATAACCTTTAAGATTAAAACAATATTCAAACAATAAGACTAAGCAATCATACTTAGCCTTTGGTTGCTATTCTAAGAAAAACTAACGACCCTTCCAAACTGGATCACGTTTTTCTGCAAAAGCGGTAGCGCCCTCTTTGGCGTCTTCAGAGCTAAAGATATGCTGCATGCGTGGCTGCTGCAGAGCAAACATATCTTGATTGCTCCAAGTCCGAGCCTCGTTAACCACCTGCTTAATAACTTGTAAAGCTAAAGGACCATTGGCAGCAATCTTATCGGCCATTGCTAATGCGGCCTCTAGGGCTTGACCAGGCTCAACAACTTGATTAATTAAGCCTAAATCATAAGCACGTTGTGACGTTAGCATATCACCTGTCAGCAAAATCTCCATAGCAATTGGATAAGGCACACGATGCGGGAAGCGTAACATACCACCCGAACCCGGCACTAATCCGCGCTTCGCCTCTGGTAAACCAAATTTTGCTGTACTGGTTGCAATAATTAAATCACAAGCCAAACATAATTCAAAACCGCCCGCTAAAGCATAACCTTCAACTGCAGCAATTAACGGCTTTTTAGGTAAGGCCTCACACAGACCACCTAAACCACGGCCTGGCACCACGGCACGACGCTGAGTCTTGGCAAACTCCTTTAAGTCCATGCCAGCACAGAAATGATCCCCTTGACCACGTAGGATACCTAATGAGAGCTCATCATTATTTTCTAGCTCATCAATAGCATCGGCTAAAGCAAATGAGGTTTCGTAGGTTAAGGCATTGCGTGATTGTGGACGATTAATCGTAATTATAAGGACACGCCCTCTTTTCTCGGTTAAGACCAAGGCTTCTGACATTTTTATCTCCTCTTGTGTTTTTATTGTTACATAAATTCTTCAGTTCATGATTTTACTGCTAATTTTAGCCTACTAGCTTAAACCACTGTAGCAAGCAACAAATTGCAAATGATTCTCTTTTGCAGATAGGAAAATATGCTATTTGCGCCTATTCCATGTTTTATAAGCTCAAATATCTTAAAATTGTGGGTTAATTAAATTTTTGGTAAATGTCTTAGCATGCTTAGCTTTCAGCAAATTATTCTTACATTAGAAAATTATTG
The DNA here is from genome assembly GCA_012511095.1 of Alcaligenaceae bacterium. Taxonomy (GTDB): domain Bacteria; phylum Pseudomonadota; class Gammaproteobacteria; order Burkholderiales; family Burkholderiaceae_B; genus Oligella. The sequence goes on along the minus strand of JAAZGT010000029.1, from coordinate 5,779 downwards.
GGGTGCTCAGGGATGCACCCTCCTTCAGCCCTACGATATGGAGGTAGGTGCAGGTACTTCACACACCGCCACTTTTTTAAGAGCCATTGGCCCTGAGCCTTGGTATGCGGCTTATGTGCAACCATCTCGTCGCCCTAATGATGGTCGCTACGGTGAGAACCCTAACCGTCTTCAGCATTATTATCAATATCAGGTGGCCTTAAAGCCTGCTCCAAGTAATATTATTGACCTTTATTTGGATTCTTTAAGAGCCTTAGGGATTAATCCCGAAGAGCATGATATTCGCTTTGTCGAAGATGACTGGGAAAACCCAACACTTGGTGCTTGGGGTTTAGGCTGGGAGGTTTGGCTAAACGGTATGGAAGTCACTCAGTTTACTTACTTCCAGCAAGTTGGTGGCTTAGACTGTTCAGCTACTACGGGTGAAATCACCTACGGTATTGAGCGCTTAGCCATGTACCTACAAAACGTAGAAAGTGTCTACGACTTAGTGTGGACCACCGACTTACAGGGTAATAATGTGTATTACCGCGACGTATTCCACCAAAACGAGGTTGAGCAATCTAAGTACAACTTTGAAATTGCCGATGTCGAGGTGCTATTCCGTCACTTTAATGATCATGAGAAAAACGCCCAGCATTTAGTTGAGCTTTCTCTAGCCCTTCCGGCTTATGAGCAAGTATTAAAAGCAGCTCATATTTTCAACCTATTAGATGCGCGCGGCGCTATTAGTGTGACCGAGCGTGCTACCTATATTGCACGTATTCGTAACCTATCGCGTGGCGTGGCCCAATGTTATTACGATTCAAGAGAGCAATTAGGCTTCCCTATGCTTAAGCAAACTGCTAATAAGGAGGCAAAATAAAATGACTAACAAAGCATTATTAATCGAGCTCCTAACTGAGGAGTTACCTCCAAAAGCTTTACAGCGCTTAGGCGATGCTTTTGCCCAATCCATCGAAAATGATCTTAAAAAACTATCCCTCTTAGTTGAGGGCTATCAGTGTCGCCACTTTGCGACACCAAGACGCTTAGCCATTCTGATCGACAAAGTTTTAGAGCAAGCACCTGAGCAAGATTATGTTGAAAAGCTCATGCCAGTCAAGGTGGGTTTAGATGCTGATGGCAATGCTACCCCTGCCTTAACTAAGCGCTTAGAGGCTAGAGGTTTAAGTCACTTAACGGTTGCAGACCTCAGTCAAGAGCCTGATGGCAAACAAGATTTCTTATTTGCTCGTGGTAAAGCGCCAGGCGCTATCCTAAAAAATCGTATCCAAGAAATTGTTGAACACTGTATTACGTCCTTACCTATTCCTAAGGTAATGCGCTATCAGCTTAGCGATCGCAGCACCACCGTACGCTTTGTGCGTCCTGCGCACCGTTTAGTCGTTCTACATGGTGATGAGGTGCTACCAGCCCAAGCACTCGGCCTCAATTCAGACCGCGTGACCGAGGGGCACCGCTTTATGGGCAAGGCAACCATTTCCTTAGCTAATGCCGAGGAATATGAGGATCGTTTAGCCACAGAGGGCATGGTCATTGCTGAGTACCAAAAACGCAAAGACATGATCGAGCAAGAGCTACTAAAAACAGCTGAGTCTTTAAACACCACAATTGGTGATGACCCAGAGGTGGGATCCCTACTTGATGAGGTTAACGCCTTAGTTGAGCACCCTAGCGTATACGTAGGTCAATTTGACCGCGAGTTCTTAGAGGTACCACAAGAGTGCTTAATCCTAACCATGCGCTTAAATCAAAAGTATTTCCCGCTATTTGATAAGGCTACTGGCAAACTAGATAACCGTTTCCTCATCGTAAGTAATATGCATTTAGCTGACCCTAGAAATATTATTGAGGGTAATGAGCGTGTGGTTCGCCCACGTTTAGCAGATGCGCAATTCTTCTTTGACACCGATAAGAAAACCCCTCAAAGCGAACGTGTTGAGCAATTAGCTAATGTGGTTTATCACAACCGTTTAGGCTCACAACTACAACGTACTGAGCGTGTACAACGTTTAGCTGCAGCGATAGCTAAGCAATTAGGCGTTGATGGTGCCCAAGCTGAGCGCGCTGCTTATTTAGCCAAAGCTGACCTTACCTCCTTAATGGTGGGTGAATTCCCAGAGCTTCAGGGTGTAATGGCAGCCTATTATGCTGCTAATGAAAAAGACAATGATGAGGTTTGCGAAGCATTAGCACACCAATATGATGTGCGCATTAACCTAGATCACGATAAAAAAGGCTTAACCGCTTTAATTCTATTTGTGGCCGAGCGTATCGAAACGCTTATGGGTATTTGGGGCATTGGCTCAATCCCAACTGGTGAGCGTGACCCTTATGGCTTACGTCGCGCTGCGCTAGGCATTATTAGTGCCTATGAGTGGCTAAAACAAGCCAAACTTGAGGGTGTTTCTGGTGCGCAATTAGACCTGCCTGCTCTATTAAATGAGTCAGCAGGATTATTTGATGCCAAGAGCGAAATTAACCCTAACACCGCCCAAGAGGTTTATGAGTTTATCTTAGAACGCTACCGCAACCAATTACAAAATGCTCACAGTAAGGGCATAATTGATGCAGTATTAGCAGTTAACCCACCATTAGATCAAATTCCTGAGCGTATTGATGCAATTGAAGCTTTCTCTCAACTCGAAGAGGCAGAGAGTTTAGCTGCAGCCAATAAGCGTATTGGTAACTTACTGCGTCGTGCCGAAGATGAGCTCGTTGAGCTTAATGAAAGCTTACTCGAAGACGGTGCCGAAAAAGAACTATTTACGGTGTTACAAGAAGTTGAGCCTAAGGCCACTGCGTTATTTGCTGATAAAGACTTTACTGGCAGTATGAGCTTAATGGCTACAGTTCGCCCTGCAGTCGATAATTTCTTCAATGATGTTATGGTGATGGCAGATGATGCCGCAGTACGCGCTAACCGCTTAGCGTTACTACAGCGCCTTCACAGCACCATGAACTTAATTGCAGATATTTCTTGTTTAGCCTAATTTGTTAAGCTATTTAAAGGATTCAAGATGCCCAAATTAATTATTCTGGACAGAGACGGTGTCATTAACAAAGACTCTCCGGACTACATTAAAAGCGCTGACGAGTGGGAGCCGTTACCGGGCAGTCTTGAAGCCATCACACGTCTAAATTCAGCTGGCTATAAGGTAGTGATTGCAAGCAATCAATCAGGCATTGGTCGTGGTTACTTCACCATGGATCACTTAGCCGATATGCATGCAAAAATGCGTCAATTACTAGCAGAAAAAGGCGGTGTCATTGATGCTATTTTCATCTGTCCGCACAAGCCCGAAGATAACTGCTCTTGTCGCAAACCTGCTCCTGGCATGTTCGAAGAGATTAAACAACGCTATAAACTAGAGCGCACCAGTGATATCTATGCCATTGGCGACTCTTTACGCGATCTTCAAGCCGCTGCTAAAGTGGGCTTTAAGCCTTGGCTAGTACTGACGGGCAATGGTGAGAAAACACGACAAGATCCAGCCTTTGACAAAGACATCCCAATTAGCGACAACTTAGCTGCTGTGGTTAATAACTTATTAAACCAATCCAAAGTAGCACTTAACTAGGGGGTTGCACGATGAACTTTATTCGCGCGGTAATCTTTGCTCTCTGCTTTGTAGTTACTGCATTAACTTTTGGGCCTTTAATTTTATTGGCTAGGCCATTTCCTCTTTATAAGCGTTATAAATTCGCTGTTCTATGGCCACGATTTCTAATTTATTTAGCGAAGGTTATTTTAGGCATTCGCTACGAGGTTATCGGCAAGGAAAACATTCCAACTGATCGTCAAGTGATTTATTTAGTCAAACATCAGTCAGCTTATGAAACCTTATTTATGCCTTGGTTTACCCCCTATCCAGTCGTTTTTGTCTATAAAAAAGTCTTAGAATACATCCCACTCTTTGGATGGGCCCTTGCGAGCATAGACAACATTGCTATCGACCGCGGCAAATCCTCAGAGGCTTTGCGTCAAGTGTTGCGCATCGGTTCCAAGCGGATTGCACAAGGCCGCTCACCGGTTCTATTTCCCGAGGGTACACGCACCCCTGTGGGCCACAAGGGACGCTACAAACCAGGGGGCGTGCGTTTATCCATGCACACTCAAACCGATATTATCCCTGTAGCACATAATGCCGGTAAGCTATGGCCTAAAAACTCCTTTGTTAAGAAACCTGGCACTGTCACTATTTCTTTTGGCCCAGCAATTAAACCAGGTGAACGTAGCAGTGATGAGATTAATGCCGAGGTCGAGCACTGGATCGAGTCTGAAATGATTCGTCTCAACCCTGAGGATTACCAAAGCAGCGACCCAGCTGATACGCCTAGCTACAGCGTTAAAAATAAAGGGTAAAATGCTTATAAGCTTATTTAAGCTTTTAGACTAATTTATTAGGAGTTCCTATGTTGTTATTGCATACCATGCTTCGCGTGGGTAATTTAGAACGCTCTATTGATTTTTACACCAATGTATTAGGGATGAAATTACTTCGTACCTCAGATAACCCTGAATATAAGTACAAATTAGCTTTTCTTGGCTATGCTTCAAACCCTGAACAAGCTGAGATTGAGCTTACTTATAACTACGGTGTTGAGGAATACGAAATGGGTACGGCTTATGGACATATTGCAATAGGTGTACCTTGTGCCTACGAAGCGTGTGAAAAGGTCAAAGCCGCTGGCGGTAAGGTAACTCGCGAAGCGGGTCCAGTACTTGGTGGAGAGACTGTTATCGCCTTTGTAGAGGATCCAGACGGTTATAAAATCGAGTTTATCGAAAGAAAAGACATGGAAGCTCCAGGCGTAGGCTTAAGATAAGCCCTTATTTAGCTTCCTAAAGTGTTAAAGCCTCAGTTTTTAATGACAAAAACTGAGGCTTTTAGCATTTTATAAGACTATTTTGAGTTATAAGCGGCATCTGCTAAGGCAATAAACTGCTCTAAACTCAAATCCTCTGCACGGGCAGTTTCATCAATACCTAAGGCATCAAAATCAAAACCCCATTGATTTAAGCTACGACGAATCATTTTGCGACGTTGACTAAATGCCTGCGCCACAATGTCAGAAAACAGCTCGTAATCAGCTGGTGCAAGCCTATCGTCACCTAGTGGCGTCATACGCACAATAGCTGAGTCCACGCGTGGCGGTGGGTCAAAAGCCTCGGGCGAAACCTCGAATAAACCCTCCATGGCATAGCGCTGTTGTAACATCACCGAAAGACGACCATAGTCCTTGGTACCAGGCTCTGCAATCATACGTAGAACCACCTCTTTTTGTAGCATAAAATGCTGATCCTCAATCAGGTCAACATAATCCATGAGGTGAAACAAAATCGGGGTGGAGATGTTGTAGGGCAGATTACCAACGACTCGCAGCTTTTTATTAGCTTTTGCACAGTCTTCGGCAAAGACCTCCGAAAAATCAACCTTGAGCACATCACCCTCGACCACGCGCAAACGCTCTGGTGGATATAACTGCCCTAGTCGCTGCACTAAATCCCTATCAATTTCGATCACAGTGAGTTGCTTTAGCTCAGCTAAAAGCGGCTCGGTCATGGCTAATTGGCCAGGACCGATTTCCACCATCAGATCATCATTTTTAGGTTCAATTGCGCGCACTATTTCGCCGATGACATATTCATCGATTAAAAAGTGTTGACCAAATCGCTTGCGTGCTTGATGAGCCAATGAAATCTACCTTTATGAATTAAAACTAGCGATTACGCGTACGGTCTAAACGGTTATCAATGAAAGTGCGGCCTCGT
>JAAZGT010000230.1 GCA_012511095.1 Alcaligenaceae bacterium | reverse complement strand
GAGTTTTGCTTTGTTGTTGTTTATAAGTTTGAGTCAGCTCAGTTAGACCTGTATCGCCATTGTGCTGTGGGATTTTGACATAGTCTAAGTTCATATAGAGTGGTGCATCAAGGCCCTCATGGCGATGAAAAGTTACTTGCTTAGCTTTACCATGGCTACCATAATCCCAAGCTACGTCTCTATAGGGTTTTTGAGTACTCTCTGAGAAATGTCTGGCTCGTTGTAGTAAATAGGGTGATTGTTGCGATGCATCATGGTAGTCGTAAACAACTTTTGCTTCATTAAAATGAGTGACGCCACGAAGGCGCGGCTCTTCTTCGTCTTTGGGAAGGTCATGCTTAAATAATAAACTACCAGTTGGGGTATCTATTTGACTTAGGCGTGCACCCTTACCTAGGATTTCATAATGAAAGTCTAAACTTAGTTCGCTTTGATTTTGAACCCTTAGGATTGCTTCATAGGTGGGACCAGGCTTGGTTTCACGCTCAATAAAGACAGCCTCAGTCGCAGGCATTTGACTGATGATCAAATTACCTTTGCTATTGAATACATCAATTGCCTTGGATGGATACTCCCAAAGCCAAAGGTCATCTCGCAAGGTTTTTAAATAATCACTTGAGAAAAATTGACTCAGCGACTGCTTAAAAGGGGGAATGGCAGCTGTAGACCAATCAATACGATTAACAACATCCTTTAAGGGCATGCGTTGCAAACTGCCGTACTCATTATTGCGTGAGCTGATCAAATTACCCTGCTGTGGTTCAAACATAAGCCGAGTGCTGTCGTCTAGCAAGATTTGTGGGCGCTTGCCTTGTAAATACAGTTTGCGGCTATAGGAATGGCGCCACCCCTGACCTATTAATGAAGGTGTTAATTGGGTGGAGTTGTAATATCTGAAAAACTCTAACCCCGAATTTTGCGGTCCACCAAAGTAATCAAGCTCCTCTTGGAATTTATTGCCCGTGGTGACATCGATTGGGTTTGCAACTGATTGAACTTGCCCTGGGTTATTGCCAACACCATGACAAGGGTTACCCGCTGTGGGGGCGGGGCAAGATAATTCCGTCGTGGAGGTTTGGGCCAATGTAATACCAGTACTGAGGCTGATTAATAACACAAAGACGGAAGAATTAAACAAGTTCATAGCCATTCACAACTCAAAAATTAAAAAAATTAATTAATTGTGGTTCAAAGCCACACTTTATTGAGCGTAGTAGGCTAAATTTGTCCTATAGCTTTTTGTTTGTATTGCTTAAAAGGGGAAATAGATGTTAGTTACTTTTAGATCGAAAAACAGCGGTGAAGTGATTATGATTGCGAAACATGCGCGTGTCGTATTAGCTGAGGCAGGTCGCGATTATGATGAGCTACCTGATAGTGGTGTTTTCACGGCAGAGCAATTACCTGATGCAATTGCCAATTTACGTAAAGCGATTGATGAAGACGAAAATAAGGATTTACACAGCTACGCCGTACACGACAAGGAAGAGGAAGAGCGCAAAGAGGAGGGGTTAGAGAAAAAACATCCGTTAATTGAGGGGGTAAGTTTTAGTCAACGTGCTTACCCACTATTAGAGCTGTTTGAGAGCGCTCAAAAACATGGGGATGACGTTATGTGGCAAAGCGGTCAAGTTTGGTAATGTGACCAAGGAGCCAGTACCCTTAGCCAACACCCATAAACATAAAAAATCGGCCTACCGTAGAAATAACGATAGGCCGATTTGTATTGTAATGCTATCTAAACTGATTTAGCCTACGGTTTAAACAGTTGCTTGTTCAGCCTCTGCTTCAACTTCAACATCTTGTAAGTGACGGTTGATAGCGCTGATGACTGCTAAGAAAGAAGAGGTAACAATGTCTTTGTGCATGCCAACACCGTAACCCGATTGAGAATCACCTAAGCGTAACTCAACGTAGCTTGCAGCTTTTGTGTTTTCACCGCTACCAATGGCGTGCTCAGAATAATCCATAAACTCAATCGGCATACCTAATGCATTGATAAAGGCAGAGATTGCACCGTTACCCTTGCCACTTAGCGTTTTTTCTTCGCCATTGTGGCTCATACGTACCACCACAGAGAAACGCTCTTTTTCATCAGAAGCAGGGTGGCTAGTAATTTGATGCTCAAGTAAAGTCCAAGGCTTATCTTGTTTTAAGTACTCGTCTTGGAAGATCTCGAAAACCATCTTGGCATCAACTTCTTTACCGGTTTCATCGGTAACGCGCTTAATGGCACGGCTGAACTCAATTTGTAAACGACGAGGTAAGTTTAAACCATGCTCTTCTTCAAGTAAGTAAGCTACGCCACCCTTACCTGATTGGCTGTTAACACGAATTACTGCATCGTAACTACGACCTAAGTCAGCAGGGTCAATTGGTAAGTATGGAACCTCCCAAACCGCGTCTTCTTTTTGTTGAGCAAAGCCTTTTCTAATAGCATCTTGGTGAGAACCAGAGAAGGCAGTAAACACAAGGTCACCAGCCCAAGGATGACGAGGGCTAACAGGTAATTGGTTACAGTACTCGGCAGTACGACGAACAGAGTCGATATCTGAGAAGTCTAAGCCTGGGTTAATACCTTGGGTGTATAGGTTAATAGCAAGTGTTACTAAACACACGTTACCAGTGCGCTCACCACTACCAAATAAACAACCCTCAACACGATCCGCACCGGCCATCATCGCTAATTCAGCAGCAGCTACTGCAGTACCGCGGTCATTGTGTGGGTGCACACTGACGATACAGGCTTCGCGATTGTTAATGTTATTACAGAAGTACTCGATTTGGTCAGCGTAAAGATTAGGTGTGGTCGCTTCAATGGTCGCTGGTAAGTTGAAAACAATCTTCTTATCAACTGTGGCACCATAGGTTTCAGCAACTGCATTACATACTTCAACAGCAAATTCTGGTTCAGTGGTTGAGAAAACCTCTGGAGAGTATTCAAAGCTCCAATTAACCTCTGGGTATTTAGCTTGTTCAGCCATCACCATTTTAGTACCAGCAATAGCAAACTCACGTACCTCGTCTTTGCTCATATTGAAGACGATTTTACGGAAAGAAGGTGCACAGGCGTTATACATGTGAATCATGGCATTTTTAGAGCCAGCACAAGCTTCTGCAGTACGGGCAATCAAATCCTGACGTGCCTGAGTTAAAACAATGATGGTTACGTCTTCAGGGATAAGATCGTTATCAATTAAATGACGTACAAAATCAAAGTCTGTCTGCGATGCAGATGGGAAGCCTACTTCAATTTCTTTAAAACCAATTTTTAATAAGTGTTTAAAAAAGCGAAGCTTACGCTCAATACTCATGGGCTCAATTAAAGATTGGTTACCGTCACGTAAGTCGGTACTCATCCAAATTGGCGGATGGGTGATGCGCTTAGAAGGCCAAGTACGCTCTGAAAAATCACGTTCAAAAGGTTTAAATGGGACGTATTTAGTCGCTGGATTTGATAGCATGGTGACACCTATTTCTTTCTATTCAAGTGGGCTCGTGACCCCGATATAATTAATCGCCTTGAGATAGAGCTGATATATAAAATTAAAAAATATGAACTGAAGCTGTACTCCATATAGCGGAGTTAATGGGTGGCTCATTGAAACGGCTGCGTAGCACCACCTAGGCTCTAGGCTAGGCAACCGATCAATAGGAGTAGTAAACCGAGGAGCAAGGCAACGGTTTGTACTGATAAAGTAGAAGCTGTGAATAGATTTGCGTTGGATAACGCAGAAGCAGGGAACGACGAAAAAGTTGAGGCAGTGCCATCAACTAAAATCGCAACAGGTGCAGCGAAGGTTCCCTTTTTAGTATCCATAGATAATATTTCTATCACGCTTAATGATTTTTATCAAGACTTCGTCTGATAATACTTAAATATTACAACTTATTGTACTTTAGCTGTTGCTTTTATACCAAGATTGATATTTTTTTAGCGACAGCTATAAGTATTTGTTTAATAAAGATTTATGCCTTTAGTTCTGGTTCGGCTTGAGCAATGATTACTTGAGGCTCTACATTGCTAGTTCGAGTCGTTGTCGCATTGTTAGTAATAATTTCACGCGTTTCGGCGCCATTAATCCCTTGGTTTAATAGCTCCTCTTGCTCTCTAGCATCATTGATGCGGTTAAAGCGACCTTGTCTTAGCTCCTGACTAAGCTGCTTTAGGTCGGTGATTTTTATGGGTTCACGACGGTCATTCCAAACCCAAGATAAGACCTCTAGGCTGGCAGGGGATAAGCGGCTCATCAGGTTGCGAACAACAGGCATAGGGACATTAGTCTCAGCAAAGCTCCTAAAGCTTTGTCTGACCATGCTATTAAGAAAGAGTAAAGTAAAGAGTGCGATGATGACGACTAGCGCCCACCAGAAGTAAATATTGTATTTGTCTAAATACTCAATGACGGCAGTAGCAGCAATATCGTCTAAAAACGAGTAATCAATACTCTTACCAAAGTCTAAAATCTTATTAGCCACTACATAAAGTATCCCTAAAACAAGGGCGGTAAGGGCTATTAATATGAAAAGACGACTCTTAACTAAATTTAGTAGAGTGCCATCAATTAATCTAATATCGTTTTTATAGTTGGAACGATTGGGGCTCATAGCTAGGTCTCAAGTAATTTTATAGTTTCTATTTAATTAGAAACCATTTTAGCGACTTTTGCCCCCTCTAACCACCTAGGCTATTACCTAGCAGGGCAATCGGCAACACGACCCCAAGCATTATTGGCGCCACAATATTGATTGCGTACACGGCTGATACAGGCTGGACGGTCATTAAAACCTAGGGTACGACATCGCGCCATGGCTTGATTAAACGCTGGCACCCACCCTAAATTGTTAGATCCGCCTGTGTTAGCACTAGGTGTCGTGTTTTGGCGACGAATGGGTTGGAAGGTTTTGCTAGGTGTACCGGTTGTACCTTGAGTGACAACACCGCTGAGACGCTGGTTTTCCTCAGCGTTCATCGCACTTTGCTCTTGGTTTTTAATGGTGTCGCTTAAGCTACCCGCCTTAACTTTCCACTCCACATCAGGCTTAGCTGCAGCTAAGCCTTGAGTGCCATCAAGCAATGGTTGCATGGGCTGAGGAATCAATAACTTGCCTTGGGCGTCGTATGATGCAGGCGGATCGAGCTCAGTCACATTAGGAATATTGGCCTGAACTGGTACGCGCTGAGTTAAGTAGTCGCCAGCTTGTAGGCCAAGAGCGGTTGCAATACCAGCAAACACAATAATTGTAAAAATTAAAAAACGCCAAGACATAATAATAAGTAGGGCTGAACCCTCAGTGTTAATTAGTGACTATCAGCAAAAATCTGACCGCCATGCTCACGCATCACATGGAATTGTATATCGGGATGCAGCTCTTGCGCTACTCTTAGTTGTGCAGGTGAGCTTACTAAAAATGCAGGTGCATCAACGACATCGTAAGCAATATTTGAAATATTAGTATCTAAAAACTTACGTAAAGCTTTTGGATCCTTACTTGTTACCCAGCGGGCCATATTGTAGCGAGAAGGACCTAATACTGCATCGACACCGTATTCAGTTTTGAGTCGGTGAGCCACCACCTCGAACTGTAGCTGACCAACCGCGCCTAATAATAAGGCACCTCCAGCAATTTGTGGTCTAAATACCTGAATCGCACCTTCTTCGCCCAACTGAGTTAAACCCGTGCGAAGCTGTTTGCTTCTTAGTGGGTCTTTGACCTCTACTGTTTGGAAAAGTTCAGGAGCAAAGAATGGCAAACCCGTAAAGTGTAGTGTTTCGCCTTCAGTAAGTACATCACCGAGGTGTAAAACGCCATGGTTAGGAATACCGATCACATCACCAGCATAGGCCTCGTCAACGATGTCACGACGTTGTGATAAAAATGACACGGGGTTATTAGGTCGGAAATCGCGACCGGTACGAGCAATTTTTAGACGCATACCGCGTTCAAACTTACCCGAGCTCACGCGCACAAAGGCTACGCGGTCACGGTGTGCTGGATCCATATTGGCTTGTACCTTGAAAACAACACCAGTAAATTTCTTTTCTGAAGGCTCAACTGTACGCTCTAGGGCTTCACGTGGGCCTGGTGCAGGAGCAAACTCAACTAGGGTATCTAATAACTCTTGCACACCGAAGTTATAAACCGCAGAGCCAAAAAACACAGGGGTTTGCTTAGCACTTAAGAACTCTTTTTTATCAAAATCAGGTGTAGCGATCTGAATAAGCTCAATTTCCTCGCGAGCCTTATCGATGGTCTCACCGCAACGCTCATCCAATTCTGGGTTATCTAAACCCTTAACAAAAATATCGTCACTGCCGCTCTGTGACGGGTTGCTACGATTAAACATGCGCATATGATCCTTGCGCAAATCATAAATACCGTGGAATCGTCTACCCATGCCCACAGGCCAAGTAAAAGGAATACAGTCCATCTCAAGGTGGGATTCGATTTCACCAATTAAATCAATGGGCTCTTGTACCTCGCGGTCTAACTTGTTAATAAAGGTCAAAATAGGTGTGTTGCGCGCACGACACACTTGTAGTAGGCGCTCGGTTTGAGGCTCAATACCGTTAGCAGCATCAACCACCATCACCGCGGCGTCTACTGCAGTGAGTACTCGATAAGTATCTTCAGAGAAGTCTTGGTGACCCGGCGTGTCTAAAAGGTTAATCACGCAGTCTTTGTACTCCATCTGCATAACTGATGAAGCGACTGAAATACCACGTTGTTTTTCAATCTCCATCCAGTCTGAAGAAGCGTGACGCTCGGCTTTACGCGCTTTAACACTGCCAGCAATTTGAAT
>JAAZGT010000028.1 GCA_012511095.1 Alcaligenaceae bacterium | reverse complement strand
TCAGTATGCGTTTTTATATGACGAGCAACAATACACACAACTACATACATCAAGCATAAAAAAACCGAGTACCAAAGAGATACTCGGTCTTTAATTTAACTACCTAATTTTAATGTTTGGTAGGGCTATCTTGAGCGCTTATTTTGTCTTTATCAATAAAGATTTGTGCACATTCGATAGGATCGAAGTGGTACGGCTTACCGCAGTAATCACAATTTACATTGATCGCACCTTGCTCAGCCAAAATAGATTCAATTTCCTCAGCTCCTAGCATGCGCAACATATCAGCAACCTTTTCAGTGCTGCAACTGCAGTACCATTGGATCGTGTGATCTTCTTCGGTTTTGATAAGTTGCTCTTCCCAGAATAGGCGATGAATTAACTCGTCTTCTGAAAGTTTTAATTGCTCATCAGAGCTAACAGTTTGAATAAAGTGGCCTACTTTTTCCCAATTTTCATCGGCTTTTTCTTTATCGACTGCCACACCACCTGAAGTAGCTAAGCGTTGAATTAAAAGACCTGTGGCTTTGTGTTCATCGCAAGCAAGACGAATAAAGGTATCTAATTGCTCAGAGCTACGCATGTAGTTCTCTAATACCTCAGCTACGCTATTGCCTTGTAGAGAAACGATACCTTGATAAGCTTGTTGGCCTTCTTGTCGGTCTTTTAAGTCTAAAATAACCACAAAGCGACCCGTGTTATTAGGATTAACAAGTTCTTGGAATGTAGCATTTTCTCTAATTGCGAATTCTTGGCGTAGTTTTACTGTAGCGCGTACTCGAAGTGTTGAATCACATTCAACTACTAAGAGTGCGATGGGGCCATCACCTTGAATTTGTAGCACTAAACTGCCTTCAAATTTAATATTAGAGGCCAGTAGTACAGAAGCAGCACAAAGCTCTCCTAAGAGCTTCTCAATTACTTTAGGGTGTTTTTGATGTTGACGAGCATCGGCCCAAGTTTGAGTTAAATTGGCACTTTGGATACGAAGGCTACGATCAGCAAAGAGGTATTTTTTTAATAAATCGTTCATAGAATTATGGCTATGCCTAAGTAATTAAAGACTACGAAAGTAGAAGATAGTCTTTTAAAGGGAGTAAAAGCACTATATGAGTCTATAGTGCTTTTTTTCAAGAGTTAAGAAGAGGGTAAACAATTAATCGATACGTTTTAATTTTTCGCGATATCGACGGCCTTGTTCAACATAATGCTGAGTACCTCGTTGACTGCGCTCGAGATCCTCAGGAGTTACCTCGCGTACTATCTTGGCTATACCAACAACTACAGAGTTATCAGGAATTACCTTACCCTCGGGAATTAGAGCACCAGCACCAATAATACAGTTTTTACCGATAACGGCATTATTTAAAATCGTAGCGCTCATACCAATGAGGCTGCCATCACCGATGGTGCAACCATGTAGCATGACTTTATGGCCGACAGTGACATTTTTACCAATATACAGTGGGGTGCCTGCGTCAATATGCAGTACGGAGCCCTCTTGAATATTGCTGTTTTCGTCAACGGTGATGGTGTCGTTATCAGCACGGATAATAACGCCTGGCCAAATACTGACATTAGCCTTTAAAGTGACTTGTCCAACTACAATAGCGCCATCAAAAATAAAGGCACTAGGGTCGATTGTTGGTTTTAGATCTGCTAATTCGTAAATGGCCATGGTATCTCCTCAGTTGTTTTATTTTGTAGAAATAGCTGTTTAAAGGCAGAAATTTTAAACACGGAAAATATAACCGTCTTTATCTTGGTAGGCAGCAATTCCTGTGCTGTACCAACCATCTACCGTTTCAATTTCATGAATTTGAGCTTGTTGCCAATACTGGGTAGCTAGGCCTGGATCGTCATGTCCGTGGTAGTCAATTGCGGCTACCGCTAATACACCCTTGGTGCCATTAGCAACAGGCATGCCCTCATCATCAATGATGCTATAGCGACGACCAGGAAATACGTGGCCCATGCTGTTTTCACGATCAGGCCACTTTTTGGCACTATCGCCAGCAAGGTAGATGAAGCCTACTTCTGAGTAAACACCATTTAATGAGGCACCAAACTCCTCTTTAACCCAGTTTTTTAGCGACTCAGTTTTTTCATGATCAGGAATAGCAATACAACGTATAGCTAATTCAAAATCAGGTAGCGGCTCATCAAAATCACGTATACGCTCCAACTCCTCAGCGGTGGTTAGGATATTGGTGATCTGATAATGCTCTAGTAGTGTAAATAGACGTGGAATAGTACGGCCTGTAGGGCAACCCACTATGGAGTGGCCGAAATATAACACTGGCAAAAGCGAGTTAATTAAACCCTCGCCACTATTCCAGTCATAAGATGACCAGAAGATGTCTTTTTTACGGGGGAACCAGTCTTGTGAGGCTACAAAACCCGGCAAGGCACCAATTAATGAGCGATGCGTAAGGATTGTTGCTTTAAGTTCTGGGTCAAAAGGAATATCATTTTTAATTTTTCTATCTAAGGGCTCGGTCGCAGGTTCCGGCTGTGGATAGACCATGATAGCTGGGCTATCAGCGGGTGTGTTGAGCGCAGTAAATTGACTCGGTTGGCGTGCCAACAGAGTCTCAAGTGCGATCATGCGGTCGTCTTCGGTGTCGACCCCAATAATTTGCTTAACCAGGGTTTGGTTATCTAAAGACGCCATAAATGGCGCTAAAGTGTGCTTATCGATAATGGCAACTTTGGCCTGGCTGTCAATGACGCGAGGTGCGTATTGATAGCTACTTAGACCAGCAGTTAAAGGTACTGCAATAGCACCTACAGTAAAAGCGGCCAACATAGCCACTGCACTATCAGCCGAATGCTGTAGTGTAATAATAATGCGGTCTTGTGGTTGTACCCCCATGCGAACTAAACCATTGGCTAGTTTATTTACTCGCTCAGAAAGCTGGCGGTATGAATACATGGTGAGTTGACCTACTTGGTCCTCAAAGAAAATCGCGGCTTGTTGACGCACTTCTTGGGGATTAGTTGCCCAGCGGTGGCAGCAATAGTCAGCAATATTAAAATTGTCTGGCACCAACCACCGATAAGACTGGTATAGGTCTTGATATTGATCAGTCATAGTATAAGAAGTGAAGTAAATGCTGTAAAAAGCGTGCGAAATAGTAAATATTTCGGCAATATTACCCCTAATTTTAACATTTTTAGGATTTTTAGCTAGTACCTATTTTTTTATGTTAATAAGCTCGGTCCCAACCAACACATCATGAAGCATCTGACGGTCTTTTCTAAAGAGGCTTGGGATTAGGTTTAAAAAGGGGCAAACCACTACAAACATGGTGATAGAGTTCCAGCCTACTGCGACAGCAACAAGATGCACAATATAGGCGCCAATTAGTGGGATAACCCACATTAAGATATAACGAGAAATGGCTTGTAACCATGTTAGTCGTGGGTGAAGTTTATTACGTAGAGCAATACCCCAAGCCTTCATAGCCACTGTTTGACCACGTCTAAACCACGAGAGTAAAAAATAGGCACCTAGAATTAAAAAAAGTGTCAATTGGCGCTGCCACATGAGTTTGCTGGGCTCATCGCTTTGGGTAAGGGTATCAAAGAGATAATCACCCACGAAGACAACACCAAATAACAACATGCCTTCATACATCATGCTAGCAAATATTTTTAATCGCCTCGGGTAGCTAAAGGCAGTGGTATTTTGTTGAGTTGAAATGTTTTTATTGTTCATATGTAAATTATTGATCTCTAAAACTGTCACGTACCATATCAAATACAAACATGCGAGTTTCTAAATTACCGTTATAGAGTGGGATACGGCGTTGTGCTTTAAGTCGTAATTTTTTAGGTAACTCTAGATCGCTGGTAATAATATTGACGCGCCAGCCGTCAAACGCTTGTTTTAAACGGCCAGAAAATGGATGCCACATATCGTCTTGACCACTATCTAAACGCTCACCATAGGGTGGGTTAGTGATGATCAAACCACTTTCGGCAGGCGCTTCAATTTCAAGCGCGTTTTTAAGTTCTAATTTAATGGCACCAGGATTGAGGTTGGCTCTTTCCATATTTGCTCGTACCGCTTCGAGCGCTTCTTCAGAAATATCAGAACCATAAAGCGGGGTCTCTAAAGTCGGTTTAATATTAGCAAAAGCCTCGTCGCGCAGAGCGTGCCAATTCTCTCTTTGGTAGTTTCTGAGACGCATAAACTGGAACGGACGATGTAAGCCTGGTGGTACGTTTTGAGCCCACCAAGCAGCTTCAATTAAGATCGTACCACTACCGCAGAATGGATCGAGTAGGGGCGTGCCTGGCTGCCACCCAGCAAGAGCCAACATACCCGCGGCAAGGTTTTCACGTAACGGTGCCTCGCCTTTGTCTAAACGCCAACCGCGTTTAAACAAGGACTCGCCCGAAGTATCTAAATATAGTGTGCCTTGATCACGGTAAAGGAATAAATGGATCTTGGCATCAGGTCTTACCGTATCAACCGAAGGACGTTCGCCTTCTTTGTCGCGGATACGATCCACTATACCGTCTTTAGCTTTTAAGTTACAAAAGTGCAGACTTTGCATAGGGCTACGAATGGCTGAAGTGTCAACACGTAAGGTATGCTCTGGGCCAAAGTAATGCTCCCACGCGGTATCGTAACTAAGCTGATAAATATCATCTTCAGAATAGACTTCGCCTTGTGCAACTTGTAGCAAAATACGTGTGGCAATGCGACTATAAAGATTAGCCTTCATCATGCCTAAGTAATCGGTTTTGAAGTAGACACCTGAACGACCAGCCTCAATACCGTCATAACCTAAATGCTTTAATTCATCGGCTAGTACTTCCTCTAAGCCTTGCGGGCAAGTTGCAAAAGCAGTAGCAGCTAAATATGGGGCCTCTGGGTTGTAATTAACGCCTTGTGGTGCAGGGCGACCTGGACGTGGATCCAGTCTTGGTCCGCCACGACTATCTCGTCTGTCATCGCGAGCTGCGCGAGCACCACGGGCATGGCCACGATCGTCACGGTCAAAGCGTCGGCCTTCAGGTCTTGAACCACGACTAAAATCACGTCCAGCGCGATCGTCACGCTCAAATCTACGGCCCTCACCACGACTACTGTCACGACGGTCATCGCGGTCAAAACGACGACCATCACCGCGTCCGCCACGATCATCGCGACTGCGGTCGGTATCTAGGCTGCGTGGGGCCCATGCCTCGGAAGGCACATTGGGGCGACCACGTTGGGGTCTGTCATCGCCTCTTTCTTCGGCTTGTTTGGCTAAGCGTTGCTCGGTTAGGCCCGCTTTAGAAAGTCTATAGGATAGATTCTTATCGTCCTTAAGTTTTTGTAAGCTCACGCCAGTGCGCGCAATGGTACGTGCAGAGATTTTTCCCTGACCATGCTCATAAGCGGATTGCTCAATACGACGGGCGCGAGGACCCGTGCGTTGCACGGTTTTACGTGCGCCACCCGAAGCCTTTTTGGCACTGCGGTTTAATTTTAGAGTTGTTCTTTTTGAAGAATCTTGTTCAGACATAATGGTCTTTTTTCAACATTAAAAAGGTTTGAAAATAACTAAATACACGATGATGAGCATTAAGATCACGGGTGCTTCGTTATACCAGCGATAAAAAACATGTCCACGCGTATTGCTGCGTTTTTCAAACTGTTTGTAAATCACATAACATGAGTAGTGATAAGCAAAAACTAGGCCTACAAAAAGTAATTTAGCATGTAGCCAGCCGTGACCCCAGCCAATTTTGCCAGCTAATAAAATCCCAAACACTAAATTGACGATAGCGATTATCGTCATAAAGCGTAATAGGCGTTTACACATGCCTAGTAGTAGCTCGTAGCCTTCGGAGCGCTTATCCTCAATGGCCGCTAAATTAACGTAAATGCGCGGTAGGTAAAATAAGCCCGCAAACCAAGAGGAGAAAAAAACAATATGTAGAACTTTATACCACAGGTAACTCATCATCGATCCTTAATTAGCCACGCTTTTGACCATGACCATTTAACACCCATTTATAGGTGGTTAAACCCTCTAAGCCCACAGGGCCACGGGCGTGTAGGCGGTTGGTAGAAATGCCGATTTCCGCTCCTAAACCATATTCAAAACCATCGGCAAAAATGGTCGGTAAGTTAACATACACAGAGCTTGAGTCTACCCAAAGCTGGAACTGCTCAGCGCGCTCAATATTGTCAGTAATAATAGACTCGGTGTGGCCAGAACCGTATTGAGTAATATGGGCAATTGCCTCATCAATCGACTCAACTAAGCGAATAGCAATAATAGGGGCTAGGAACTCTGTTTCCCAGTCTTCTTCGGTAGCGTCTTTAATCGCTGTTTTATTGGTGGATTGTAAACCTGCAGCCTCAAGAATTGCCTTGGTTTCAGGGCAGACGCGCATTTCATCGCCATGCTCTAAGAAGCGTTTGCCAAGCTTAGCTAATACCTTGTCGGCCAAGTCTTTGTGGACTAATAAAGTTTCTAGTGAGCCACAAATACCATAACGGTGTGTTTTGGCATGAAAAGCCATCTCAATGGCCATGTCTTCATTAGCAAACTCATCAATGTACATATGACAATTACCGTCTAAGTGCATAATCATTGGTACTCGTGCCTCATCCGCTAGGCGGGCGAGTAATGATTTACCACCGCGTGGAATAATCACATCAACAAATTCGGTTAAGCGAATTAATTCGCCAACTGCAGCACGGTCAGTGGTTTCAATCACTTGAACCGCATGTTTATGAAGACCGTTTGCCTCTAGGCTTTCTGAAATTAACTTTGCAAAAGCTTGGTTAGAGTAAAAAGCCTCACTACCGCCACGTAAAATACACGCATTACCTGATTTCAGGCACAGCGCAGCTGCATCAACCGTTACATTAGGGCGTGACTCGTAAATAATGCCAATGACACCAATAGGTACACGCATTTGTGCAACTTTCATACCATTAGGACGAACCGCAGTAGCAGATAATGAGCCAACTGGGTTGGGCATTGCAGCGATTTGACGTAAACCCGTTTGCATAATGTCTAAGTACTTGTCAGTTAAGGTTAGACGATCAAGTAGCGGGGCATCTAAGTTGTTTTCTTTGGCATTTTCTAAATCTTTAGCATTTTCTGTAAGTAGAAAGGCTTTGTTTTCATTGATTAAATCGGCCAAAGTAACTAAGGCAGCTGATTTTTGTTGATCGCTGGTGCGCATTAGTTCGCGAGACGCTTCGCGAGCCTGTCTACCGAGTTGACGCAAATAATCCTGAATGGATAATTCTGATGAAAGTGTAGATTGTGTATTCATGACGATGTTAAAACAGTGAATAAGTTTAAATTATTAAGTCGTAATTCCTAAACTACGTTGGGATCTACAATTTTGAGACTTAATCGTAATAATTCTTGCCATGGATTATTCAAACGTCCCTCAACGGGGATGCCTTTAAGGATGCGATCGACATCGTGAGCGTGTTGAATAATACCCATTATGTGCATTAGGCTAAGGCGGTCGAGAGCCTGTAAAATCAAATTGGCTTTTGGCCCCCAAATACGTAAGGCTTTTAGCTGTCCCGAAGGGTTCAGGCCATTATGACGCGCGATGGCTAAATTATAAAGATTACGTATATCGACCATCATAAAACCAAGCACTGGCGGCAGAGCTTCACCCTCGGCCTCAAGACCTTCAAGAATCCGTCGGGTGCGCTGTGCATCACCACTTAGCATAGCGGTAGTTAATGACATCACATCATAGCGCGCAACATCTTGAATCGCTTGTTGAATGTCATCGAAGGTGATTTCACCTTGTGGGTACATTAGGCCCAGTTTAATAATCTCTTGGTGAGCGGCAAATAAATTTCCCTCAACCTTATCAACAATCCAGTTGAGAGTGTCTCTATCGACGGATTGTTGTTGCCGTTTTAAGCGTTGATTAATCCAGTTTGGCAATTGCTCGCGTTGTATGACCGGCAACTCATAGTATTGAGCCGTGGACTTGAGTGTAGTCCACCATTTGGCTCTGGCCGTTTGGTAATCAAGTTTTGGCAAACTAATGATGACGATAGTGTCTACTAGTTGCCCTTGTTGTACGTGCTCGGCTAATCGCGTCAAAGCGTCACTACCTTTGCGACCTGGTCTGCCTGTTGGAATGACAAGCTCTAAAAGTTTGCGCTCTGAAAATAAAGAAAGGCTTTGAGTGAACTCTTCAATCACATCCCAATCATCGGTAGCGCTTAAACTGAGGGAGCTGCGCTCACTATAGTCGTGTTCTAAAGCCCATTTTCTCAGCGTGTCTACTGCCTCGATTCTCAACAAGAGCTCATCCCCCTCAATAAGGTAGAGAGGAGAGGGCTCTTGTTTGAAGTCGATGCGATCAGGATTGAAATTAGCCATTAATTGATGTTAATGAAATTGACGATAGCGATGAATTACCTCATCAGCAGTAATTCGTTGCAGCATGGCATTAGCAATATGACGTTCCATATCGGCATAAAGCTGCTCCATCTCTGCTGCCTTTGCCGCTGAATCATTTTCATCATAAGGTAATAAACGTAAGTTGGAGAGGGTGGTTGGCTCTAGTAAAGCATTACCCTCGTTATCAACCAAGGTAAAGCTAATGTATAAGCCTAATTCGTATTCCTCTACCTTACCATTAACATCTAAGGACATCTCCTTACGTGTGCGACGAGAGCTGATTTGAATCAAACGAACCTCGGCCTCATTGGGATCATTAACAATGGCAGTATGAGGTGAATTGGCTCTAATACCGCGAATTATTTGTATACCAAAGGCGCTTTGACTGCTAATGTTGGTATATAGGCTGTTAAATGGCAATGGTGAAGCACCACGTAATTTAAAGCCACAAGCAGCTAAGCTTAGTGCCACTAGCAAAATTAAAAAAAAGAAACTGTATTTCTTAAAATTAACTACTGCAGCACTAGGACGCAAATGAGATGCCTTATTAATCATAATCTCTATCCAACCACATTAACGAGACGGCCAGGAACAACAATAACGCGCTTAACTGGACGCCCCTCGAGGAAGCGCTCAATCGCTGCATGAGAACGAGCTGTTTCTTCGATGAGCTCTTTTTCAGCGCCATTAGGGACCATAATTGAACCTCGTAACTTACCATTAACCTGTAGCATTAATTCGATCTCATCAGCCACTAGTGCCGCCTCATCAACCGTAGGCCAAGCTGCATCTAATAAGTCACCATAAGACTCAACTAAACCAAGCTCACGCCAAATATGCCATGTAATATGTGGCACCACAGGGTAGAGCATACGCAACATAATTGAGACGGACTCACGAATTGCATGGTTGGATAAGTCATTATCAGGTAGTTTAGCCGCTTCGAGTACGTTTAATAACTTCATATTGGCAGATACAACAGTGTTGTACTGAATACGCGTGTAATCGTAATCGGCTTGCTTTAATAATGCGTGGGTTTCGAGGCGTAAATCCTTAATCGCTTGATCGAGATTTTCTTGAGCAGCCCAATCAAAGTTATCTTGACCCTTGCGGATTTGATCCTGATGCTTAAAGCAGTAATTCCATAAGCGACGTAAGAATCGGTTTGAGCCGTCCACACCACTACCAGACCATTCGAGAGTTTGCTCTGGAGGGCTAGTGAACATCACAAATAGGCGCGCCGTATCAGCACCCATGTCGTCGATTAACTGCTGTGGGTCAATACCATTGTTTTTGGATTTAGACATGGTACCAATACCATCGTATTGAATCTCAGAGCCATCGCTCTTTAATTTGGCGCTGATAATATTGCCCTTGTCATCGTAAACATTTTCTACATCGCTTGGTGCAAAGTACTCTAGACCACCTAGCTCATTACGTCGGTAGTAGATGTGGTTTAATACCATACCTTGACATAGTAGCTTCACAAATGGCTCGTCATAATTGAGAAGGCCCATATCGCGCATGGCTTTGGTCCAGAAGCGAGCATAAAGTAAGTGCATTACTGCGTGCTCAATACCACCAATGTATTGGTCCATTGGCATCCAGTAGTTATTGCGCTCATCAACCATCGCTTCGTTGTTATTAGCTGAGGCATAACGCATAAAGTACCAAGATGAGTCAACGAAGGTATCCATGGTGTCAGTTTCACGGCGTGCATCGCCACCACACGAAGGACAAGACACATTAAGGAATTCCTCACATTTGTTGAGTGGGTTACCACTACCATCTGGAATTAAATGCTCTGGTAAAACAACCGGTAAATCCTTTTCAGGCACTGGTACTGGGCCACACGATTCACAGTGAATAATAGGAATTGGTGTACCCCAATAGCGCTGACGAGAAATACCCCAGTCGCGGATACGCCAGGTTACCTTTTTCTCACCTAGACCTTTTTCGACCATGAATTCGGCAATCTTATCAACGGCTTCTGCTGGACTTAAACCATCGTATTCACCCGAGTTAATTAGTTTAGCGCCTTCTTTTTCAGCGTACCAATCTTGCCACTCTTGATCAGAGTACTCTTGACCCTTAACATCGATAACTTGAGTGATTTTTAAGTTGTACTTTAAGGCAAACTCAAAGTCGCGCTCATCGTGACCTGGTACGGCCATAACTGCGCCGTCACCGTAGCTCATTAAGACGTAGTTACCAACCCAAACATCAATTTCTTGACCTGTAATAGGGTGGGTCACTGTAAGACCCGTAGGAATACCTTCTTTGTCTTTGGTGGCTAAATCAGCCTCGCTAGTACCACCTTTGATTGCTTCTTCGATAAAGGTAGCGACTTTGTTACAGCGACGTGCAGCCTCAGTTGCTAGTGGGTGCTCAGGGGCAACTGCACAGAAGGTCACACCCATAATTGTGTCGGCACGTGTAGTAAATACATACATGCGACCGTCTTGAATAAGCTCGTCTTGCTCGTTACGAATGTTGTGAGTAAAGGCAAAACGTACACCCTCGCTACGACCAATCCAGTTTTCCTGCATTAAGCGTACACGCTCTGGCCAACCAGTTAAGTGGTTTTTGGTGTAATCGAGTAATTCCTCGGCGTAATCGGTAATACGTAAGTAGTAACCAGGGATTTCGCGTTTTTCAACGAGTGCACCTGAACGCCAGCCACGACCGTCAATTACTTGCTCATTAGCTAGTACTGTTTGGTCGACAGGGTCCCAGTTAACTACCTGTGTTTTACGGTAAGCAATGCCTTTTTCTAGCATTTTTAAAAATAGCCATTGGTTCCAGCGGTAATACTCTGGGTCGCAAGCGCACATTTCGCGTGACCAGTCGATGGCCAAGCCCATGGCTTGCATTTGCTTTTTCATATAAGCAATGTTGTCGTAAGTCCACTTTGCAGGCGGCACCTTAGAGTTAATGGCCGCGTTTTCGGCAGGCATACCAAAGGCATCCCAACCCATTGGCATTAATACGTTATAGCCACGCATGCGGAGTTGGCGTGCCATCACGTCATTGATTGTGTAGTTTCTGACGTGGCCCATATGTAGTTTGCCGCTTGGATAAGGCAACATGGAGCAAGCGTAGTATTTTGGTTTTTCCTCGCCAGCAGCGTTTTTGGCGCCTTCTACGACACGGTATACATCTTGTTCTTGCCAAAAGTTCTGCGCTTCTTTTTCAATAGCAGAAGCATGATATTGTTCTTGCATAGATAGACTTCTAAAGATAATAGTGATAAAAATTAGAATTACTTAGGAACCTAAAAGTGTCAATACTTAGAGTTTTTTTAAGATCACTTTTTGCTCTTAAATATAAACACTCCATTATAACCCCTATTGCCTTTAAAACTAATCAATAAGCTAAGGCTAAACCAATCAATATGAAAGCTATGAAATCTCACTCCACTCCAACGTTGTATTTGCTCTCTTTATGCTTAACTGTGATGCTAGCTCTTAGCGCTTGTAAAACCAAACCAATGTATACCGAGGGCGATGTGCATTTTGAGGCCACTTGTGTAGAAGTGGATGTGGCAATTTGTATAGAGCGCCTAAAAAAGGCCTGCGATGAGTATGAGGGTGAGGTAGTTGAAATTGATGTGCGTCGAGAAAAGTATATTAGTGAACAGCTTAAAGCTGAACTTAGAAAAACTAATGTTAAGGCGCAATCAGTGCACTTGACTTGCAGACCACCAGCAAAAGAGCAAGAGGATAACCTCGAACAAACTCAAAAATAGGGTTAAATGACGCACCAACTAATTAATAGTGGGGCGTCATTTTTTATTTATAGAAATTATAGAAATTATCTTAAGCCAAAGCAATCAGAGCTTAAACAATACTCGTCATATTTTGCTGTGATATAGGCAACGATTTTCTTAGGATCATCTTCAATAATAAAGAGATCCATATCGTGAGCAGAAATATAACCACAACCAATTAACTGCTCTTTAATCCAATCAACTAGTCCAGACCAAAACTCACTACCCACAAAAACGATGGGAGCGCGATGGGCCTTGCCTGTTTGTATAAGAGTGAGGGTCTCAAAGACCTCATCCATGGTGCCAAAACCGCCCGGCATCATGATGTATCCCGAGCTATTCATAAAGAACGTCGTTTTGCGCGAGACGAAGTACTTAAAATAAATGCTGTCAGATTGATAAGGATTGTCATGTTGCTCATTGGGTAATTTAATATTTAAACCCACGCTATGGCCGCCCGCTTCAAAGGAGCCTTTATTGGCGGCTTCCATAATGCCAGGGCCACCGCCAGAAATAATGCTAAAGCCTTGTTGGGCAAGTAATTTACTGATTTCTATTGTTTTGTTATAGTAAAAAGAATCTCTAGGCGCGCGAGCACTACCAAAAATGCTCACCGCTTTATTAAGGTGAATTAGGTGTTCCGCTGCAGTCGCTAGTTCTTTTGAGATTTCCGAGAGCTGACCTTGAATGGTTTTCGCCTTGGATGCTTCTACTTGCTTCATTTCTGTGTGACTAACGCGTTTAGCCTGTTCAGCTTTATCTTCTACTGTAAGATCAGAATTTGCAGTTAATTTTTCTTTACTGGTGGACATGAAAAAAACCTTATTACTTGTGGATGGCTCAAGTTATTTATATCGTGCATTTTTTGCTATGCCAAATTTAAGAAATGCCTTGGGAGATCCCACAGGCGCTCTTTATGGCGTTATGAACATGATGCGCAAAATAAACCAAGATTATAATCCCGATTATATGGCTTGTGTATTTGATGCTAAGGGTAAGACCTTTAGAGACGATATTTATAAAGAGTATAAAGCCAATCGTCCGCCAATGCC
>JAAZGT010000229.1 GCA_012511095.1 Alcaligenaceae bacterium | reverse complement strand
GGGCAATACACATTAATAACACGAATAGGTCCTTGCTCGGACTCATAGGTAGCGGCAATTAAACGTTGCTGCTCATCATCGAAAAATGGATTATTACGCACCACATCTTTAGGCTCAGTGCGACTAATGGTGGCTACACCATTATAGGTTCTTTGACCAGACCAACAGGCGGTATAGCCAATTTCCTCAAAAGCGGCTAAATCGAAGAATTCATTATCTTGTTTTAATTCTTGTAAACATAAAAAGTCGACAGGGTTTTCTTTTAACCAGTTGATAACTTGAGGTAAACGTACTTTTAAAGAATTGACATTCCAAGTGGCAATCATAATTATTTAATAAGATAGTGAAATTTAAAGAGCCTATATCTTAACAACCCAAGAAGTATTTTGCTTATTGTGTTGCTAGTGATGCAAATTACTCATTATTTTTAATACTATATAGATGCTAAGATTAATATTATTTAAGTTTAAATCAATGATAAAAAAACATGCTCCAGACCCCGAATTTGACGTCCCTATGATGGCTGAAGATGGCAAGGTTAAATACTTGCATTTCGACAGTCCATGGGCGCAAGGGGCAATGTCATTGTCTGACCCAAGCGCTTTGGTTTTTTTATACACCCAACAAATGTGTGCTTGGTTATTATTTAATATTGCCAATAGTGAAACTAAAATTGCACTTTTAGGTTTGGGTGCGGGCGGGCATTTCCGTTTCTTTCAGGCTTATAGCAACGCGCAAGTGACCGCGGTCGAATGGAATGAGCTTGTGATTATGTGTGCAGAAGATCATTTTGGCGTGTTAGAAACCTCATGTTGCCGAATTGTGCAGGCGAATGCTGATAAATGGGTGCACGAGCGAGAGGTGCAAGGTCAATATGATGTCGTGATGGTGGATCTGTATGATTACACTGCAGAGGGCCCAGTACTTAGTTCAAAGAAGTTCTACAGGGGTTGCGCTAATATTTTAGGGAAAAACGGTATTGCCACTATTAATCTTTTTGGGCACCATGACAGTTTTCCTAAAAACATTGCAAATATACGAGCGGCTTTTGACGATCGCATTATTATGTTCCCTGAAACAGAAGACGGCAATCGCATTGTTCTTGCCTTTAAGGGCGAGCCTTGGGAGTTCACACGAGAGCAGCTTGAAATTAGAGCACAAGAGGTGCAAGACAAATACGGTTTGCCAGGTCCCAGTTTTTTAGATATCCTGCTAAATGAGCCTGATAATCAAGCAATTGTGCAGAGCGATAAAATTATTATCTAAAGTAGTTTCTATGCTATTCCCATAAAGGAGATGAATTGATGAGCAGTATTAATAAAAAATACCTAGGTGTTGCATTAGGTCTGGCCTTAGGTTTAGGTGCGGTTGCTCCTACTGCAGTAATGGCTAGCGATAAGTACGTGGCCATCACCTCAATTGTTGAGCACCCAGCTTTAGATGCATTTAAAGACGGTGTCATTGAGGCTTTAGCTCAAAAGGGCTTCAAAGAAGGCGATAACTTACGAGTTAAATTCCAGACTGCACAAGGTAATACGGGTACAGCCGCTCAAATTGCCCGTCAATATGTGGGTGAAAACCCAGATGTCATTGTGGCCATTGGTACGCCATCAGCTCAAGCTGTAGTAGCAGCTACCAAAACAATTCCTGTTGTGTTTGGCGCAATTACTGACCCTATTGCTGCTCAACTCGTAAAAGATCGTGGTGCCTCTGGTACTAACGTAACAGGTATGTCTGATGAGCTACCATTAGAGGCATCTATTGCTTTAATTAAAGATGCCTTGCCTGAGGCTAAGCGCGTTGGTATGGTTTATAACCCAGGTGAAGTTAACTCTAAGGTGGTTGTAGATAGACTAAAAGAGTTGATGCCAGAGCACGGTTTGACCTTAGTTGAGGCTGCTGCTCCTCGTACGGTAGATGTAAGTTCAGCGGCGCGTAGCTTGGTTGGTAAAGCTGATGTGATTTTCTCTACAACTGATAACAACGTGATCGCTACTTATGAGTCTTTAACCAAAGTGTCTTTAGATTCTAAATTACCGTTAATCGCTTCTGATACGGATAGTGTGCCACGTGGCGCTATTGCTGCTTTGGGTCTAAATTACAATCAGTTAGGTCAGCAGACGGGCGATATGGTGGCTCGCATTCTTAATGGTGAGAAGCCAGGCGATATTGTCTGGGAAACCTCTAATGATCTTTCGGTTCATCTAAATAAAAAGATGGCTGATCAGATCGACGTAACCTTCAGCGATGAATTATTAAAATCAGCTGAAAAAGTCATCGAGTAATTTTCAACTGGTTATAATTTAAACGCTAAGTTGGTGGTGAGCGACTTTTTTCAAGTCCTTAACTAACAACTTAGCGTTTATTGTCTTACTGATTGCAGAATTGCTTGATTAGGTATTTTTAATTCATGTCCTTTTTAGCCTCTTTAGGCGCATTAGAGTTAGGCTTTATCTATAGCTTAGTAGCTCTGGGCGTTTTCATTTCTTTTAGAATTCTTCGATTTCCAGACTTAACTGTTGATGGTACCTTTGCGACCGGAGGCGCAGTTGCTGCGCTGATGATTAGTCAAGGCTATGACCCATTTTTAGCGTCCTTATGTGCCACTTTGGCGGGTGCTTTTGCAGGTTCAATCACAGGCTGGTTGAATACTAAGTTGGGGATTATGGATTTATTAGCCAGTATTTTGATGATGACGGCCTTGTACTCCATCAATTTACGCATTATGGGTGGCCCTAATATCCCACTGATTTTTAATGACACCGTGTTTACAATGACCTTACCTGCCTTTCTTGAGTCTCATATTTGGCGTCCAGTGATGCTTGGTCTTACTGTGTTATTGGTGTGGATTTTATTAAATCTCTATTTTTCTACCCGCTCAGGTTTAGCCATGCGCGCTACTGGTGCTAACTTACGCATGGCTCGTTCTCAAGGGGTAGCAACCGATCGCTCCATTATTGGCGGTATGGCTTTATCCAACGGTATGGTCGCCTTAGGCGGTGCGCTGTTTGCACAATCACAGGGTGGGTCGGATATTTCAATGGGTATTGGTACGATTGTTATTGGTTTAGCGGCAGTAATCTTAGGTCAAAGTGTGATTCATGTGCGTCGTTTTGCTTTGATTTTATTGTCGGTGATTTTTGGTGCCATTATTTATCGTTTCTTTATTGCCTTGGCCCTAAATAGCGATTTCATTGGTTTAAAAGCACAAGACTTAAATTTAGTAACTGCATTATTAGTGACTGTGGCCTTGATTTTGCCAAAGCTTAAACAATTGATCAGGAAGTAATAGAGCGATGCTGAAAATTAAAGATATTCATATCACCTTTAATCACAACACGCCGATTGAGACTAAGGCTTTACGTGGTGCTTCTTTGCATATTCCTGAGGGTCAATTCGTATCAGTCATTGGTTCTAACGGAGCCGGTAAAAGTACCTTATTAAATGCAGTAGCGGGTGAGGCCAAGGTTGATCGTGGTCAGATTCTGATCGATACGAGAGATGTTACTCGCTTACCAGTATGGGAGCGTGCTAATGAGGTTGCACGTGTTTTCCAAGACCCTATGGCAGGCACGTGTGAGGATTTAACCATCGAAGAAAACCTTGCCCTAGCTTACAGTCGAGGCCAAAAGCGTGGGTTGAGAGCAGCTATTAAACCTCAAATGCGCGAGTTTTTTAAAGAGCGCGTAGCAGTGCTTGGTCTTGGTTTAGAGTGTCGATTAAGCGATCGCATTGGTTTGTTATCCGGTGGTCAGCGTCAAGCAGTTTCTTTATTAATGGCGACCTTGCAGCCAAGCAAAATCCTATTATTAGATGAGCACACGGCAGCGTTAGACCCACGTACTGCGGCTTTTATCTTAGAGTTGACTGAGAAAATCGTACAACAACAGGGCCTTACTACGATGATGGTGACTCACAGTATGAAGCAAGCTTTAGAACATGGTGAGCGCACGGTTATGTTGCACCAAGGCAAGATCGTCTTGGATGTTTGTGGTGAAGAGCGCTCTAAAATGACTGTTAGAGATCTCTTGTTAATGTTTGAAAAAGTGCGTGGCGAAGAGGTCGAAGACGATAGTTTATTGTTAGATTAGCTTTTTATTAGGATAAGTTCTGGTGATTTACAGGTAGTTTTCTTTTAGAACTGTCTCTCAAATTAGCAATTTAATTGCTTAGGCAACAAGTTTTGTTGTATTATTATGACTTCTAATTTTAAAAAGATCGTATTTTTAAGTAAATAGATCTTCGTTTTTAGGTGGTGGCAGCTCTT
>JAAZGT010000228.1 GCA_012511095.1 Alcaligenaceae bacterium | reverse complement strand
CCCATATCATCAAGCTTTATGATTAGCGAGACAAATCCATATACGAGCACTGTAATCCCGACACCAATTGCAATCATGACCATTGTCTTAGGCAAAATACTCATTGTTGCCACAACACCCATGGCAATAATAATTATCTCAGCAGATAAAATAAAATCAGTACGTATGGCACCATTAATTTTAGTACGCTCATCGTTTGTTGAATCTACTGCTGTTTCTGTGTGTGACTTGCCTAGCGAGTGATTTTCCACATTCGGCTTTAGCTGGTGAGCTTCTCGGCGCTCTTTAATGTGATGTATTACTTTTTCCATGCCTTCAAATGACAAATAAGCACCACCAATCATCAAAAGTATAGTGATCAGGATTGGAAAAAAATAAGAAATCAATAATGCAGCGGGGATAATAACGGCTTTGTTTTTGAATGAGCCTTTGGTTACCTCCCATATCACCGGCAATTCGCGTTTAGCCGATATACCGGTCAACTGATTGGCATTAACCGCTAAATCATCGCCCACTATTCCTGCAGTTTTCTTGGCTGCTACCTTTGTCATCGCAGCGACGTCATCAAGTACGGTAGTGACATCATCCAGCAAAGTAAATAAACTAGCAAAAGCCATGGCTTATACTCATTAGAAGTCATTAATGGCTAATTATAAGGCGTTGATATTAAACAAAAGTAAAAAATTGTACTTACTTATTGTTAGGAGATAATTTGCAAACAGTAAGAAGCTCGTTAATAAAACTGAGCAGTGAGATAAAGAAAGAATATGCAAGATGAGCACAAATAAATACAACCCACTTGCTAATGCAAGTGTGTAATGACCCAGCACTTTCTGCTCCCCTTATGCCGCTAACGCCTCGCTGACTTCATCTTTGTACTCATGGTCAAACTTTCTCCATAATATCAAACTAAGGCCTGAGCAGGTTTTTACTGGATCATTACAAAACCGCCATTCAGACGGTTAATCATTTGTTTTGTAACTATTTGCTCAATTTAAATACGTTTAATTGCTGTTTTATAAACTTCGTTGCGCTCTCGTTTCCCAACGGCCACTACTGAAACCACTAACTCTTTATCTCTAACCTCATAGACGAGCCTGTATCCAACACTTTGCAATTTAATCTTATAGCAATTTTTCATTCCATTTAATCTTGCAGAAGGTATATGAGGATTTTTTAAGCACTCCACTAACTTCTTTTTAAATTGTCGCTTTATTGTAAGATCGAGCTTACTCCATTCTTTTTCAGCTTCAACTTTAAAAAGCAACTTATAGCTCATCTAGAGAAACCTCAATTTCTGGTGAGCTTTCACGTTGTCTAACAATTTCAGCTAGCTCCATATCTTCGAGTTTGTCCATTAAAGCCTCATAGGCATCGGCAGGAACACAGTAAAAAACAGGTTGATTACGATTTAATACAGCTACTGGAAATCCTTCTGATTGGTTGATTACAGCCATCGGATTTTTTTTTAATTCACTAATACTAGTTGAATTAACAGCATAAATTTGACGAATTGACATGAAAATCTCCTTAACACCTTAAAGACCACTTAACAGCTCTAATTATAGCTCTTTTAAAAAGAGAAATCAATTGCTTTAATTAAGTTTTTTGCTAATTCACGGCTTTATTTATCAGAAAGAAAGTGGCGAATTAAAGACGCGGTCAATGCGGCTAATCACACCATCCTACTGAGCCTTATCCCACTCCTCGGCATAAAGGTTATCACCTTGCTCATG